>JAFGFW010000052.1 GCA_016930875.1 Deltaproteobacteria bacterium
GATAAACAGAAAAACTTGGATGCCATGCCCACAAGAAAAATCTCATGCATATATTTGTTTTCCATATATTCAAGATCTTTAGGAGCCCAGTAGGTGCGTGGCGTGGCATTTATATCCGGGTTGAACCTCGCTGCTTTATACTGGGGAAGTTCGTGCACGCCCATCGTCCCCCACCAGACATGGCCCCTGTCGTACAAATTGGTTTCAAGCCTGCGGTTCATTTCAGCGCTTGTGTTGTTTCTTTCGATCAGACGCTTAAACAACTGGGGGGTTCCGATATCTCCTACGACCAGTTGTTTTGCGGCAACTTCAGTCCCGTCAGCCAGCCGTATACCTTTCGCGTCACCGTTTTCTATGAGGATTTTGGTTACTTCAGAATTAATAAAATATTCCACGCCCAGTTTTTTACCTGCTGAAACGAGGGCATCGGTGATGGACTGTGTTCCGCCTTTAGCGATCGCAGCGGATTCCCACCCGAGAGCAAGATGCATCGTCGCAATCATGAGACCAATACCTGGCAGGTCGTCGGGAAAGATGCCGCCTGATGTGAGAAACCCCCTGAGCATCAATATCCTGAGTTCCGGGCTTTCGAAAAAATAGTGTGCAAACTGCTTGCAATTCATAAACTGCATGGACGGGTCCAACCCGGTTGCAGGATCTAATAGGAGTTGTTCCAGCGCGTCCTGGGTCCCCCAGGGTGTGGGAGGGGAGTATCTGTATTTCTTAAAGGCAGGTCTCCACTTTTCCTTGTATATTTCCGTTAAACGAAGATAGGTTTCTGCGTCATTCTTGGAAAATTGGAGGATCTGCTCATGCGTCTTTTTGACATTTTCTTCGTTGAATTCCACTTCGCCTGTCTGCGGGTTCACAACCCGCCAAGCTGCATACCCCAAATAGGAGGTATCATCATCAAAGATAATGGCCTCGTTCGTTTCTGGAAATATATACTCCAGACCCTCTTCCCGGAGATTGAATTCTTTATACGCAGGATGACCGAAAAATCGTGTAAAATGGGCACAAAAGTTCATTCTAAAGCCCGGTGCAGGCCCATCTTCAGTCACTGCACCGCCGCCAAGATGATCGAGCCGTTCAAAAACTCCGACTTTCAACCCGGCCTTGGCCAGGTAGGGGGCAATGATGGTACCGTGATGCCCGCCGCCAATAACCACTGCATCGTAGGTCTTGTCAGCCATAATCTGTCTCCTAATTCGTGCTCATCCGGCAATGAGCATTCCCGGATTCGCGCTAACAGCTATCAGCGATCAGCTATCAGCAAAAGCTATGCAAAGACAAGCCATTAGGCTGAGCGCTGAATGCCGATAGCAGACCGCTTCATCCAGAAATCATCTATTTCTGGATGGACACTAATTCACCCCGGCGTGGTCTCAAGACGCTCAAAAAGTATCCAGCGATGTCCTGTGCCCTCAAATCAAAAGGAGGTGTTACATCCGACAAAGCAGCAAAGTTGGGCCTCTTGTCCGCCCCTCACCCATCCATGAGTAAGTCTTGAACGGTTATGGAATCTCTCTCCCTCCCGTTTAAGAGCAAAAATTTCTGGAGATGTCTTCATTAATGCCAAGGTGATGATGAAATCTACACAGCAAAGGGCGTACCAAATTATCAAATATATTGTAACTTGCTGACATAAGATAAAAAAGTTGGCACACAAACCTCATTGACGACCCTGTGTAAATACGATATTTCGTACTTATGCTATTTATCGTACACGGCAATGTGCGATGATTGCGCTGGATTGCAAATGCGTAGATTAAGATTTGATCAACCCGGTCAGAACTCAGTGGAGATGATTAATGGAAAAACACGAATGGTGGGATCGTCTGGATGAGAGAAAGAGGAATGTAATTGTTCTTTTGGCCCTGGTCCCGCAACCGGTTTCACTGGATACATTGATTGCCGTAAGCCGCCTCAGGGCCGTTGAGATTTTACAGTTTCTCGATAATTTGGTTGGCCTCGGCGTCCTGTCTAACGATTCATCCTTGGGAAAAGGGTTCTATTCTCTTACAAGTGAACCGTGGATAAAGTTTGTATTGAATCGGACCGGGCAGGAAAATCTTGAAACTCAAGCAAAGGTGCTTATTGCATATTATGACGTGACCGCCGAAGAGGGACTTGAAAAATCCCTAACGCTGGCCCATCTCCACAAAACGGCGGGCATCACCCCTCAAAGGCTGGACTGTTTCCTTGCCGCTGCCGAGCGTTGCGCTTCCCTTGAAATGCATGAGGAAGCCATTTCCTATTACAGAATCATATTGGACAATAAAGCACATACAATAGAAACAACCGGAGAGAAAGAGATTTATGTAAATGCGGCCATTGGCATCACCTCCGCTTATGGCCACATGGTTTCTTTGCCCGAGCAAAGTGCTTTCCTTGAACAGGCCCGGCATTTTGCGCATGAGATTGACGATCGCGAGCAACTTCTCAATCTTTATCTCACCTTGGGGAAGACGAGCGAAGTTGAAGGATTCTATGAAAAGGCTGCTCAATATCTTGAGCAGGCAAGAGAAATAGCCCAGGGACTGAAAATCAACTATCTACTGAAAAAGGTTGCCCTCATGACCAGCGATTTTCTTTTTCGACAGGGTCGCGTTGCGGAAGCCGTTGAAAGATATGAAGAAGTCATCGGCGATCTGGAGGAATTTTCTTCAGACAAGGCAACCCTCAGGGCCTGCGCGACCTTGGGATGGTGCTATGGGGTATGTGGCCAGACCTCCCGCGGCATCGGCCTTATCGAGGCCGTTCGGATCAAGGCCGAAGAACTTGGAATGAGGGATGTAAAGATCTATGCTGATATGAATACTGTTTTGACCCTGCTCGAGGCCCGATTTACATCAGAGGCGGAGGTCTATCTGAAGGAAATTCTGAAACTTCCCGAGAGGGTTGCAGGGAATTCCATCCTTTTTGCGGCCCATTGGTGTATGGCTTACGTGGCTTACTCCCATGGGGACCTTGAGAAATGTCTCAATGAACACATTCGCGGCTGTGGACTTCTCAAGACCTATGGTAGACCCCATCATAGGGGGGGATGGGTGCTCGAATATCTTGAAGGTCTTGAAAAGTCCGGTCGGGTTTATCCCGGGATGACATTGGATTCTGAGCTAAATCGATTTCTTAAGTGGCCTGACATCTTCATGAAAGGCGTAGCCTATCGTTTCAGGGGTCAAAAAGCAGGAAATGATCCCAAATGTACTAAGGATGCTAGTGCGGATTTCCAGATGAGCATGGATATGTTGACACGTTCCGGTGCCCGACTGGAACTGGCGAGAACCCAGATTGTCCTGGCTAGGGTATTGATCAGGGAGGGGAGGGTGAATGAGGCAAGAGCACTTCTGGAGAAGGCATGGGATGCCATGTCCCGATCAAATATAAGCCTTTTTCCCCAGGACCTGAAGTGCCATATTGAAGAGAAAAGCCATGAAGAGCTTCAACTTAACGCC
>JAFGFW010000053.1 GCA_016930875.1 Deltaproteobacteria bacterium
GCCAAATTTGCTGATTTGATGACGGTAGTACAAGATCTAAAGACAGACGCAGAGAAATTCATGCATCAGATCACTTAATGGTATCTACATTTCTGATTTCAACGTCCCGATTGCCACTCTCTGCAATAACACCGCATTCCATAAAGAACATAGATTTCATCGTTTCTGCCACCGTAGGATCAGAAACCCAAGGACATAGATTTCATTTGTTGATTCTCACTCAAAGAACCAGTTTTCCAGCCACATTGTTCTGTCATGTATTGATATTGTGAGACTGCTATCGAACAGTTGTGACGCTCAAGCCCCACTGTAACCTGGAATGTCTATGCCCACCTTATGAAACCCACCAATCAGGAGGCTGCTTGCAGGCTTGAGAATATGGTTCTTGGTGAGAGTGGACACCAAAAACAAAACAGAAGCCAAAGAGGCTTCTGTAAGTGGTTGAAATTATGGTAGGCACGCGGGGATTTGAACCCCGGACTTCTACCGTGTCAGGGTAGCGCTCTCCCCCTGAGCTACGTGCCTGAAGCTGGTCTCTCGGTAACAACTATTGGCGATAGTGTCAAGAAAAATGGTAAGCGTTTTCCGTTCAAAGGTTCGCTGTTCCGGGTTACTAAACCCATGAACCCTGAACCCCGAACCGTGAACGACGTATCTC
Organism: Deltaproteobacteria bacterium; assembly: GCA_016930875.1. NCBI lineage: Bacteria > Pseudomonadati > Myxococcota > Myxococcia > Deltaproteobacteria bacterium. The sequence continues at coordinate 659 of JAFGFW010000053.1, forward strand.
ACTGAACTGAGTTTGATGGTTCTTCCTGGAGAATATTGAGTCCCCTGTATATGTACTGAAGACCGGAAACCGTTGTTATGGCGGCTGTAAACCAGAACAAGGGCTCTTGAATATGACCGATCTTTGGTGTTTGGAAGCCCACCAGCACGCAGCACACGGTTGCCAGTTGTGCCACTGTGGTCATTTTGCTCAGTAAGCTGGGTTTCGCTTCAAACCCCCGGTCCATGATATTCAACAGGGCCACTCCAAGCAGAATCAGCAAATCCCGCGACATTACGATTACTGTAAGCCAGCTTGGGAGCATGCCCTGAATGGCCAAGGTCACAAATGCTGTTGCCAGCAGCAGTTTGTCGGCTGCGGGGTCCAGGTAAGCTCCCAATGTGGTCTTTTGTCGAAAGACACGGGCCACAAATCCGTCCAGCCCGTCAGTGAGCGCCGCAACAGCAAAAACAACTAGAGCGCCTTCCAAAAGGTGTCTGATCAAGTAGATGGCAAAAAGCGGTGTCAGCAAGATCCTGATAAGGGTCAGGGCATTGGGAATGTTTACCGGAACAGATCGTTTCACCACTCAGATCTCGTCTCGTCCGGCCGTTGGGGCTCGTCCGGGACATTTTGTTTCGGTATCAATTCAAGTTTGATCTCGCTTTGACCAATCTCAAATATGTTCACTCCAAAGCCTTCAAAGTTTTTCAACATCAACTCGTCTGCCAGGGTGCGTGTGTTTCCCTGTATATCTACATCCATTTGGGCCTCGCCAGCCTTAATGGCACGCAGATAGACGTTTTTTACACCCGAAATCTCATTTCTGAGGGTCGTCCGGAACCTCACAAAATCGGCGTATTCCTTGATACCACTTACAACTAACTCAACCAGAACTGGCTGGCTTGCCTCTCTTCCCCAGTTTGCCGCGATCTGTCTGCTCAACTCTTCGGCCACGGCAGAAGCAGCAAGCGTAAGGGCTTCCGTGCCTGCAACCATTGCATTTGCATGAACAGCCGCCCCCGTGGCTTCACACGATCCGATGACCGTGCCGTTGTCAGTCCTGATGGCACGGATAGACAATGTCGCTTCAATAGACTTCATGTCTGTGCCTAATATGTTTCCGCTGAAACGGGCAAATGCCTTTCCAATAATAACCACCTCAACGTCCACCTGCTCTGCCAGCTTTATTGCGGCTTCGTCGCTGAGTTCGTACCCTTCGTAATCAGGGCCGAAGACGTTTTCCTGAGTAAGGAGTGTTCCTGGGCCGAGGATTACAAACCCTTTATGCCGCATGTAGGTTGAAAGCGTGTCTTCCGTGGCCAGTGGCAACCTTGTGAATGCATCTTGCCCCAGCGAGTATCGGGGTGAAACTTCGCCGACATTTTGCTCTGACAGCAAGATCAGGACGCTGGGCATTTCCTTGTGCGCAATAAGGATACCGATATTCTGCAGTTTGTCCTGAAGAGCGCTCATGAGTAGGGTGACCTTCACCACCACTCGATAATATTGGCTCGACTTGGATTCCGTGAGCACCTTATAATCGTGGATAAACTCTTCGGTCCGCGAATAGACCCGATCGTTCAACAGTTGAAAGTGACCAACCACGGATGCCGATGGTATCAAGTGCCCAACCCCCTGTTCCACAGCATTCCAAAGGCCACGTTCAATCGCCTCGTCCCTGGCCTTTGCTACATTGTCACGGTAGATTCTCCCTGTCCCGATTACTTCCATAGTTCCATCTTGTTCGGCCTGTTGGCTCCATGCCACAGCGCCAGGCCCACAGACATACCCGACAAAGAGCAAAACCATCACGAAACGCTGTTTCCTCAAGTGTGCCATTTTCTATTCCTCACTACTGATTGTCCATGAGGTGCAGGGCGCGCCTTGCTTCATGAACATAGGTCTTGTTGATTCTCAAAACCTTATTGAAGAGCTCACTTGCCCTCTTGAAGTTCGATACCTCCATGTACACCTTACCCATATAATAGTATGCCTCGGAGGAGTCGGGGAGAAGGGCCACGGCATCTTTGTATGCCGATTCAGATTCCTCAAGCCATTTTTCGCGGGCAGACTCTTTTCCAATCAAGCACAATCGAATAAGGCCCACACTGGCAAATACCCTTTCCTCATTAGTGGTTGCGACTTCTCTGGCCTTTTCAATCTCCTTTATCCCCTTTTTGCAATCACCCTTATAGCCCCAGACTAGCCCGGAGCCAACATAGGCCATTGAAAAGAACGGGTCGACCTCCTTTGTATATTCAAACTCACGCAGGGCATCACTGTATCTTCCCAACTGGAGAAGTTTCATGCCACTGCGGACATGATGTTGAGGCGTATCCAAGGCATTTTCGAGCGGCCCAAGCCTTGGGGCGCACCCATCCAAAGAGGCAATGGCAGCCAGCCAAACCCCTATTAAGGTAAGGGTTGTCATTTTAAGGTGAACTTTCATCTTGACCCGCCTCCTGTGTGGTTACTTTTTGATCTATGACTACCCTGCCCTAATCCAGGACGACTACGACCCTGCACTTTTTCAAGAACAAGAGGTTTTCAGAAGCGCTCAGGATCTCCAACGCATCTGCGTTGCTGATGACAAAATCGCACCTGCCAGGTCCGTGAGTCCTTAGCCCCTTTACCGTCAGTGGGTTGCCGGAGACTCTGGCGTTATTCTGGGCCGAATTCAGGTCCCTGTCATAGGCCGTCATCCCCTGCTGAACGGCAAATTCGCGGCTCACATAGGCTGATCCGTAGACCTCCTCGCCGCTCTCGCTTATTATCCTGGGGGACATAGCCGGCATGGCCTTAAGACCGCGGGCATCGAGAACAAGGCCGGTGTATACAATAGGTTCGGAGGATGGACTGTATGGCTCTGGTTCTTTATCAGACTCTTCTTTTACCGGCCTTCCCGTAATGCTCTTGATTGCCGGCACTTGTTTGATGCCTTCGGGGAGTGCGAGTTGGGCAAACCCACCAACCATCTTAAAGACCAGTGTTACCTCCTCCGTGCCATTGGATAAATACTCCCTTTTTACAATCTGCGCTTCCCTAACCATGCTTTTGAGCTGGACGAGTATCATGTCGCTCTTTGCAACCAGATCTTTGACGTGAGAAGACGAATCTATTCTCACGCCCTTTACGGTTTCGAAGAGATTGGAGTAGGTGTCCGCCTTTGCCATCTGTTCCGTTGATTGGCCCCGGGTCTTTTCATGAGCCTTTTCATGGGCTGAGCCGATCCCCTTGGCATAGATCGTTCCCAGCGACCAGTTGATGCACCCTTGGCCGCCCACCTTCTCTACGACCTCGTGCCTTTCGGCCGCAAAGCCAAACATGGTTGAGCCCAGGATCATAGCGGCAATGGCCGCAGCCAGGAATAAGTTTACTATTTTCATATCTTGCACCAGAAGAGCACTAGATTCGAGAACAAATTGCACCAACGTGATCAGCTCTTTATATACTCAGGGTCGTGGAATTTATCAATTGGAAAATCATGGCAGGGAGACTCAACGCCAAAAGGGGACCTTCAGGCAGTGAAAGACCCCTTTTGGCAGAGGAGATCGTACTGGGCCGTAGATCAGTTTTGAGGAGCAAACTTGTTGCCTGACCGGCATGCCTCCGATTGATGTTGCATGAAACAGGAAATCCGGTTGATGGCCTCAACATAAGCCTTGGCGCTCGCCTCCAGGATGTCCGTGCTGGAGCCCCGTCCCAGAGCGCGGAAGTCATCGCGAGAGACACGCACGGTGGCCACTCCCATAGCCTCCTTGGTCTCGGTAACGGCCTTGACCTGAAAGTCCTCCAGTTTGTGGAAAGCCCCGACGATCTTGTCAATGGCCTTAAAGATGGCGTCAATGGGTCCTCCGCCTTGAGAGCTGGCCTCCAAAATGACTTCCTCCCTCCTGAGCCTCACGGTGGCCTCAGGGGTCTTGCCGTTGCCCGTGCGTACTTTGTAGGATTCAAGGCTGTAAAGCCTGTTGTTTAGCAAGTGGGCAAAGATCACGTCCTGGATAATGATATCCACATCTTCATCATAGACCCGCTTCTTTTTGTCGGCTAGGGACAAGAAGCCCTCATACACGGCTTCAAACTCGTTCTCATTGAGATCATAGCCCATGCTTGATGTCTTATCCCTCAACGCATGTCTTCCAGACCTTGCCGTAAGGATCATGGCGTGCTTGGCGATCCCGAGGTCTTCCGGGCGTATGATCTCATAAGTCGCGCGGTCTTTCAGGATGCCGTCCTGATGGATGCCGGAAGAGTGGGCAAAGGCATTGGCTCCCACAATGGCCTTGTTGGCCTGAACGGTCATTCCCATGAGGCGGCTGACCAGGTTGCTGGTTCTCATGATCTCTCGCGTGTTCACCGACGTAGAAAAATTGAAATAGTCTTTGCGAGTCCTTATGGCCATTACGATCTCTTCCAAAGAAGCATTTCCCGCCCTTTCTCCGAGACCGTTAACAGTACACTCTACCTGTCTGGCCCCATTTTCCACGGCAGCCAGGGTGTTGGCTGTAGCCAGCCCTAAGTCATTGTGGCAGTGAACACTGAGCACGACCTCATCAATATTGGGAACCCTTTCTCTTAGAAAGACAATGAGCTTGCCAAACTGCTGAGGCACCGCATAGCCGACCGTATCGGGGATATTTACTACCGTGGCCCCGGCTGCGATTACCTGTTCGACTACTTTGGCGAGATAGTCCGGGTCCGTGCGTGAGGCGTCCTCAGTGGAGTACTCCACATCAGGACAAAGGGACTTGGCAAGTCTCAAGGCATCAAGTCCCCGCTCCAGGGCCTTGTCTCGATCAATGCCGAATTTTTTCTGGATATGAACATCAGAAGTCCCCAGAAAGACGTGAATACGGGGTGTTTCCGCCCTTTTTATTGCGTTCCAGGCTGTTTCGATGTCCTCGCGGACTGCCCGGGCAAGGGCTACAATGGTGGGGCCTTTTACTTTCTCGGCAATCCCTTTGACAGCGTCAAAGTCCCCGGGAGACGAGATAGGGAAGCCTGCCTCAATGGCGTCCACCTTCAATCTGGCAAGCTGTAAGGCGATTTCCAGCTTTTCTCTGGGATTCAGGCATGCCCCCGGAATCTGTTCGCCATCTCGCAGTGTAGTGTCAAAAATGAATACCTTTTCCATGCTCTCTTCCTCCTTGCCAGTTGGTTTGTACGACAAAAAAAGGCCACAGGCGGTGGCAGCTCCCTGTGGCCACAAAAAAAAGGCCGCAGGTTGTGCTGCCTGCGGCCTGTCGTTCCCTGGATTGTGCCCTAACTACCGCCGGCAGACTCCTCCCTAAGAAGCCCAAGAAGAAGCAACAGCTCAAGCGGTATTAAATGGACATAATTTGTTTTCATTAATATTAAATAAACCATGGTTATTCCCACATGTCAAGAAATTTCTCAGCACATTTTGCAAGGCCGTCAAACTTCTTGACTTAAAGCCACTTGGTTGTTATCAAGACGGCACCATGAAACTAGATGAACATGTCATAAGCAAGGCTATTATCCAGCGGTTTTCTGAAAAATGGCTCGACCATCTTCGTCTTGATGTGGCCATCGTAGGGGGCGGCCCCTCGGGATTGGTGGCAGCCTATCATCTCGCCATAAAGGGGCGGAAGGTGGCCCTTTTTGAGCGCAAGTTGAGCATCGGCGGCGGCATGTGGGGTGGCGGGATGATGTTTAATGAAATCGTGGTTCAAGAGGACGGCAAAGAGGTCCTTGATGAGCTAGGTATCTCCACGCTTCCCTTTCAGAGCGGATACTATACAGCAGACGCAGTGGAAGCCACAACAACTCTTGCTTCCAGGGCATGCCAGGCAGGCGCCAGGGTCTTCAACCTGATGAGTGTCGAAGACGTGATGATCCGTCAAACGGACAGCCCTGAATCGGTCAGGGTTGTTGGCCTGGTGGTTAACTGGACAGCAGTCGAAATGGCACAACTCCATGTTGACCCCTTGACAGTTGAAGCCCGCTATACCATTGATGCCACCGGCCACGCCACTGAATTGATGCATCTTATAGAGAGAAAATCAGGGGCAAAGCTGTTGACGAAAACCGGTAAGGTCGTGGGTGAAAAGTCACTTTGGGCTGATGTGGCAGAACAGTCCACGCTTGAAAATACGCGCGAGGCCTTTCCCGGTGTCTATGTGGCCGGCATGGCAGCCAATGCTACCTTTGGCTCCTACCGCATGGGTCCCATTTTCGGCGGGATGCTCCTTTCCGGTAAAAAAGCCGCTGAATTGATTATCGAGCGATTGGAGAATAACGGCTAAAAGCGACGGCCTCCCGGGCTACACGTTCAAAGGCTGTAGTCGAGTATGTCCGTGGAAGAAGATCAAGAAACCAAAAACGCGACATTTGAAATACAGGCCGACGTAAAGCTCCACGATACCGATGCGGCCGGGATACTCTTTTTCGCAAATTATTTCAGAATCGCCCACACCGCTTACGAGGCCTTCATGAAGTCCATCGGTTGCGGCCTCGATCATATCATCCGGAAGTCGAATTATCTGTTACCGATCGTCCACGCTGAAGCCGATTATAAGCACGGCCTTCATCTTGGAGACGAGTTTACCATCTCTTTGAAGGCGCAAATCGGGCAAACCTCTTTCACTTTGTCCTATTTATTTACGGATGCGCATGGCAACGTGGCTGCGAAACTCCGAACGGCACATGTGTCAGTGGACAAAAAAACCGGGGAAAAGATTCATTTGCCAGAAGAGATAAGAAAGGGGCTGGCTACGATTATTCCGATGCCTTTCTGATTTTCGATGGAGCTTGGTGTGTTGTGTTGGAAGTTTCGGCAAAGGGTAAGATGCTGTAATGACAAGGCATCTCCAATAGGGCATCCGTTTTCTGACTTGGGGCAGCACCAGAGATCTATACTGGAAACAGAGCATGAGCCTGGACAGCCTGTGGGAGGCGAGAGAGTCATAATCCGGCCGTTCGTTGTGGCACTGTTGATGTTGCAAAGAAATGTATGATCGAACGAGCCATGTTTTGAGCTACCGATAATAGCCCGACGTTTTTAGAATCCTTTTCTGGTTCCCAGATGGGACATGGTGTGTCATCTTATATTGAGTTTAACCTGCCAGCGTATAGTTTCTCTCCTTTGCCAGCTTTTCACTTCGAATTACTGATTCGCTGACAGCTGGAACCCAAATCTTTAGTTGATAAGGTATAATCCCAAATTATGCACGAAGGGTGCGTTGTGCCCTCATATTACTATGCGAGAGCTTTGCACAACAACTTTGAACGAACATTATGAGCTTTTTGGGGTACCCATCTCGGCAAACTGAACGGCCCACGTCAGTGGGCAAAGCCTAAACTGTTTGAGGCCCTTGGGCCGAGTTTTTAGGATTTAGTGAACGAGCCCATGGATGGGTCAAAAAGCTCATACGAACGAGTGA
>JAFGFW010000054.1 GCA_016930875.1 Deltaproteobacteria bacterium
CGTCGGTTAAATAGCTTGCTATTCGCCCTCCTCGCGCCTTGCCATGCGTGCGCCTCGACTCCTGAAAATGCAAATTTATTTCTTCGCGAACCCTAAGCCCTCTTTCCTGCCGAAGGCGGATCGCGTTTTTTCTCTTCCGTCCTCCAAAAAATGGCTTGGCATATATCCGTTTTTTGCGTAAATTGGCTGGTACGGTGTCCGTTTTCGTAGAAAGGGAGGCCAGAGAGTATGAAGCTATCAGCAAAAGCGATTGCTACATGTGTAATCGCCCTTTTCTCGATCCTTTGGCTTGCAGATCTTGGCTGGACAAAGGAACAGAAAAGTCTTGTCATTCTTACGAGGATGATGGACATGCAGGATCGGTGGTTTCGGAAAGAGATCATTGCTTCATTTGAAAAGGAGCATGATGTTGAAGTCACAGTGGTCTCTTTTGACAAGTTCTGGGACCTTGAGGTCATACTGAAACTGGAACGTGACAGCGAACGGCATTCCATCGGCCTTGTGAAGGTCCCCCTGGAAATGACCAGGCCGCTGAAAGATTTCATGGTCCCTTATGATGACCTGATGAGCAAAAAGGAATTATCGGCCCTGAAATCCCAGTACGACACAAGGGCGGTCGAGTTAGGAACCTTGAACGGAAAGCTCTACTATTTTCCCCGCAAACTGGAAACCAGAATGATTACCTATCTCAAGTCAAAGGCAGATGAGGCGGTCATGGGATGGGGGAAGTTTAAGGCAGAAATCAATCGAGCCCTCAAAGGTGATAATGGTTTTGGTCTGCCTGCAGGCTATCAACTGGAGAAGGACCCGAATCTGTGGGATTACTACGATCTGTTTGTTGTCTCGTACTACTGGACCCACACTCCGTATTATGGCATCACCATGCCTCGTATGGCCCACCGGGGGAAAAAATACGGCGGCACGGTTGTCGGGCTGGTGGATCGAATCTATCAGATGGGTGGGACTTCCATGGATCTGCTTAAGGTGTCTGCCGCCCCTGTTGTTGATATGTTCGTGTGGGAGGCCATTTACAGGAAGAACGGGCTCTACAACCCCGGTATGTGGCAGGACCCGTGGAGTGGCGGCGGGATCTGGAATGCAATGAAAGACGGTAAAGTCTTTCTGGCAATGATGCACCAGATCGATTCGTTTTTCATCCACGGCGGAACCCATCCGCACATGCAAGGGTATCTGGCAGATCCGGATGACATGGGTGTGGCCGTGATGCCTGAAGGGATATCATTTGAACTTGACAAAAAGGGTTTTCCCCGGAGAACAGGCAACAGGCAGGCAGGAACCGCTGGTTGGTGGTGGGGCATTCCAAAGGCCTCGCCTCATCCCGCAGTCTCCGTAGCCCTGGCGAAATGGATCACAAGCTACGAGAATCACCTGTCCGAGTGCAAGATATTCGGCATGATGCCCATACGAAAGGATATCCTGGCCAACCTGCAAAAGGTCTTTCCAAAGGGTTGGATGGCAAATGTATTCGATGTTTCCACAAGGCAGATCAGACTTAATGGCGATGCCACCATGCCATTGCTGCCCGAGTACTCTGATGTGGGAAAGATCTATCTGAGGGCATGGTATGATATTGTTGTGGCAGAAAATTATGGGAAAGATGGCAAGGTGGACAGGGATTATATCAAGGATAGGCTCGAGAGGATTTATGTACCCATGGTCAAGGAGGTGCTTGGAGGCAAGTATCCAAACTAATGCTTGACCGATAACTTCATTCCGTCAGAAACTCGAAATCCGAATATCTAAATCCGTGCTGTTTTCAAGGCGTCAGCCGCAAACAATATCGAAATCCTAATGTTCAAAACTCAAAACAAGAATGAGTTGTTATTGTTTTTTCCCGTTTTGGCTATTGATATTTTGGTTCCGCCGCGGATTTCGTGGTTGCGCCTGACGCCTTGAAAACAGCACGATATTCGAATTTGCGGCTGTCGCCTTGAGAACAGTACGGATTTCAATGCTTCTGTAAAATGGATGAAGCACAGCATTTCTTTCAAATTGCCATTTTAAACCGCAGTACTTATGAAACAAGGAACTAGTCACCATTTGAGCCATGACGAGAATCATAGTTTTTACGAGAAAAAACCTTTTCAGTATTATCATCCTTGCCCCGGCAGTGCTTTATCTGGTGGGCTTTTTGTTGATTATCTTATTCAAGGTCGTAGCGCTGGCCTTGACTCGCGTTGGTCCCCAGGGTGACCTTTTTCCCACTGCTTATCATTTTGTCGAGCTTTCAAGAAATCCCGAATTCAGACACGCCTTAGTTCGCACCATCTGGTTTACGCTCATTGGCACGCCACTTGAGCTTGTCATAGGGATGGCAGCCGCTTTTCTCGTGGTAAGAGAGTTTAAGGGAGGGGGCATCACGAGAAGTCTCTTTATTCTTCCTCTGGCAATCCCTGCCATTGTAACGGCCATCATGCTCTACATCATCTTTGACTTTCCCGGAGGCCACGTTAATGACATTCTCATGGGACGATACAGCTTTTTCCCTTTCCAGGTCATATCTCATCCTGTGGACTGGCGAGGATCCGGCTTTTTTGCCCTTATGGTCTCCATATTGGGAAAAGTGTGGCGGGACATGCCCATTTCAATGCTGATCATTCTTGCAGGACTTCAGGCCATTACAAAAGACCAGCATGAAGCAGCAAAGACCCTGGGGGCTAACGCGTATCAGACGTTTTTCAGAATAACCTTTCCTCTACTGACCCCGGCCATGTCTACCGTGCTGGTCTTGCGGTCGATTGAAGTCTGGAAGGAGTTCATTTTTCCGTTTATTCTGGCAGGAAGTTACCCTCTGTTGGCAACCCTTATAGAAAGGGCGTACCATGAATGGAGAAATCCCAATGAGGCGTGCGCTATTGCATTAGTCCTGCTGGTTTTGATCATCATATCGACAATCTTTATTTTTCATGTCTTAAAATGGCTCAGAAGGCGGTTGGTGAGAGTATGAGGGAAAAAGGCGCCTCGATTTCAAAGATCAGCGCAACCAGGGTTATATGGTTTGCGGGCATTGTCTTGATGATTCTGATAGTGCTGGCCCCTATCTTTGTCATGTTCAAATATTCTCTCAGCGATCGTTCGAGTGTGGTAACCGGTGGAATGCCTATACCTCTTTGGCCCTACCATCCGACCGTGGAGCAGTTTGAAGGTCTGGCCACCATGGACTCGTTTATCACGGCTGCCTTTACCAGCATGAAGGTGGCATTGCTTTCAGTGATCATCTCGCTTGCCATCGGAACCCCTGCGGCTTACGGCCTGGTGCGTTACAGATTTCCCGGCATCATGGTGTTGGCAACTATGCTCATATCGGTTCGTCTTTTTCCGGACATTGTCTCGGTAGTTCCCATTGTCGAGACCTTCATAAGATTTCAATTAGTGAACAGCGTCCTGGGTGTTGCCATGGCTCACTCCCTCCTTTCCACGCCCTATGTCATCTTTATCGCCATGGGTGTCTTTGAGATGATTCCCAGAGACCTGGATGAGCAGGCCCAGATCCTGGGTGCGAGCAAGCTGTACAGTTTTACCCGGATAGTGCTCCCCGTGGCCCTGCCCGGGTTGGCTGCCGCTGCGATATATGTCTTCTTGCTTTCCTGGGACGAATTCATATTTGCGTATTTTCTCCTGGCCTTTGGAGAACTCTCGACACTTCCTGTGTTGTTGCAAAAGGTCCTGTCCTGGACACCGCAGCATAATCTGCTTGCTGCCATTTCAGTTATGCTTTCCATCCCTGTGATCATATTTACCTTTATTGTGCAAAAGTATATGCAAACAGGAGCCACTGCCGGGGCAGTGAAATAGCATGGCCAGAGTCCAATTAAAGAGAATCAGCAAGAAATTTGGTGATGTTGAGGTCGTAAAAGATCTGGACCTGGTGGTTGATGACGGTGAATTTGTGACCCTGGTAGGGCCGTCCGGCTGCGGGAAATCGACTACCTTAAGAATGGTTGCCGGTTTGGAAGAGATCACGTCAGGAGAGCTCTACATCGGCGATATTCTGGCAAACCAGATACCTCCCAGGGGCAGGGGAGTCTCCATGGTGTTTCAAAGCTACGCCCTGTTTCCCCATATGACTGTGTCTGAAAATATCGCTTTTGGATTAAAGATCAAAAAGTATCCTCGCGGCAAGATCCTGAAGAAAATCGAATGGGCAGTAAACCTGTTAAATCTTGAAGGCCTGGAGACAAGACTTCCCAAGGACTTGAGCGGCGGGCAGAGACAAAGGGTGGCCCTTGCAAGGGCCCTGGTGGTAGAGCCCGATGTCTTGCTTCTGGATGAGCCTCTGAGCAACCTGGATGCAAAGCTGAGACTCAAGATGAGGGCAGAGTTAAAAAGGATTCATAAGAGATTGGGAGCCACGGTTATCTACGTCACCCACGACCAGGTTGAGGCCATGAGCCTGAGCGAGCGGTTGGCAGTCATGTACGAGGGAAGGCTGGTCCAGGTTGGATCGCCGCTGGAAGTCTATAACTCTCCACAGAATATGTTTGTTGCAGGCTTTATTGGAAGTCCTTCAATGAATTTTTTTGATGCCAAGATCATAAAAAAAGACGGGAGCCTGTTTGTTGCTCTCAAGACTTTTGAACTGGCAATTTCTCAAGCCTGTGAGTCAAGATACTCGGGATACCTGGACAGAGAGATTGTCTTTGGCATCAGGCCGGAACATATTTATGACAAAAGATTTTCAAAGACAGAAAGCTCTTTTGGAAATACGATCCACGCAGTCATCGATGTAGTCGAACCATTGGGTGATAGGGATATTGTCGAAGCAAAAGGGGAGGGGGTCAGTTTTTCCTTATTGCTCGAACCAGAGGCAAAGGCAGCGCCGGACCAACCCATCAGCGCCGTATTTGACATGGAGAAGTCTCATGTTTTTGACAAGAAGTAGCATTTTTGTCGGGATTTGCGCGCCCCCGAAAACAGGACTTGCAGCTTGAATTTGGAGCTTCATGCGAAGCCGCCACAGTTTGCTGTATCATTGTTCAATATCCAGGGAGTCATTGCGAGCTAAGCGCCCTCGGTTTTTCTCAATCGAATCGGCCAGATCTGAGCGCCAACTCTGCGAACTTATTCTTGCGCGAGCCCTTAGTGCTTCGCCCTTTTGGAATTCCCCTGATCTGTACCGTTGGTTTGAGTAGGCAGTGGAAAACTTTTTCTCTTTTTGTGACCATAACTACTCAGCTTGGTGGTATTTTTGTTCATCTGTTTCTCGGGGAGGGATTGCTTGTTGGGATAACCTTTTGAACTAACACGAAAAAACAAAAATTAAATTTTTTTTACGAATGGTGCACGGTTCTTGCGAAACCATCGGGCACGCTGAATTCTTTTGAATTTTGCAGTGAAGCAGTTTACTGAAAACATGTTGTGTAGTGTGCCTACCAGTTTTAAGCTCGACGAACAATGGAAATCGTGTAACTGACTGTTTTTATTTATAGCGCCCCGATAATTTGGCAGTTTTTGGCCGGTTTTGATAGCTACAAAACCCAAACTAAAGTCCTTATAACAGGATGGACATGATATAAACGCGGTTAATCAGGAGAAGAGAGGGACGCTGTTGACTATATTGAATGAGTGTTGTTTGGGTCGCAATATTGTGCAGAAGAGGCACGTTTTTTTGCCTTGAGAGTTTCAACTATTATGTTGTTCGCCTTCAAATAAAAAAGAATTGTAGGAGGTTAGCCTTTTGAAAAAAAGCGGATTTTACTTACTCCTGTGAGCAATTTTGGGATTTTCGATTCGCCTGTCTAAATTGCAAAAACTCGGGCTAACGCCCTAAAACAGTATGCAATTTTTGACGCCAGGCTCATCGCAAATCTTTTTCCAAAATTGCTCAGTGTCGTTCGCAAAACAGGGTTTTTGAAAGCGCTAAAGTGTTACAAAGAATTATGTTGTATAAAAGCAACAAACTGTTGCATATTGCTATTTTATATAGTATCGTTGCGTAAAACATCCTGATAGGAGGTAATTACAATGACAACAGCAGTAAGAGTTTCCGACGAGTTGGTACGGGAAGCAAGGATATTCAGCAAAATTGATCAACGATCTCTAACCGGCCAAATTGAACACTGGGCAAAAATTGGCAAATGCGCTGAAGAAAACCCTGATTTGACTTATAGCCTAATCAAGAACATCCTTATTGGTCTTGTTGAGCTTGAACAAGGTGAATCATCAGAATACAAATTCGGATAACCGCGGATGAAAATTTTACAGTCTCGGCAATTTGAGAGAAAGGTTAAAAGATTTATCAAACAAGAAAAAAAGTCGCTCGACAAGCAGATTTTAAGAATCGCTGACAATCCTGGCATCGGTTCGGAAAAAAAAGGCGACCTTCGAGGGGTATATGTTCATACATTTAAAATAAAACATACACAATATCTGCTTTCTTATCGTTTTGCCGAAGAGAATCTTGAATTAATCATGATTGGTCCCCATGAAAACTACTATAGAGACCTGAAAAGCTATTTGAAAACCAGATAAAAAGGCGAACAAATGGCTTGACCTGAGCGCTTTTTTTTTGCTTCTTTTTTTTCTGGCGTTTCGAAGTCGTTTCGGGGTTTACCAAAAGTCAGAGTTATCAAGACGCGTCAGGTCAGCTTTCCGTTAGGCTCGTGAGAAGGAGAGTAAAAACTGTGACAAAAAAGCAATTTCTTAACAGCCTTGCAAATACTCAAGTGGACGTCTTGCAGCAATTCCTTAATGCTATAAGCAGAAAAGCAATGGTTTACGAAATGAAAGTTGCCGCTTTGCAAGATGTATTAGGAGGCAAGATTTGGGCTATTCTGATGACCAAAGGCGCAAGAGTAAGCGACAAAAAGATTTGGCTGATATTTTTCGTTTGGTCGAGGCATATCCGCACCTGATGGATTTGTTGCCGGAGTCAATAAGAGCTACTGGGATTTGAGATAACCGGTGCCGGAGATTTCTGTGAAAGTGTTTTTGACAAAGATGTAGATGTGGATGGCTTAGATCTGGCAGCCTTTGCAGCACCGTAGGTCAGGTTGCCCGGAAGGGACTATCTGGATCTTTGAGCACGACGCAGATACGGAGGGCCGATGTCTGCTTTTGCGGCGGGCTTATTTTTGAGCGAGCCCTAAGCCCCATGATCCGGGACCCTGCCGTCTTTTCTCTTCACTGTTGACATGTCATGTTTTGGGTTATATTATATTATTGTGATTAAATTCTTTTCCTGATTCGTATTAATGACCGCTTCCTTCCAAAAGAGGTATTACCGTTGATACTGCATGAAGGCTGTGTGCAAGAATTGTGGTGTAAAGATGATTATTGATCGCGAGTCAGGGAAGACACAACTCCAACAGGAAGCGCCGGGCCCTGAGTCTACACAGACGTCGCAATCCAAGGCCGGTACTTCAGGTCTGAAGACTCTCAGGGCCGGGAGCAAGATGGATCAATCCGAATTCACTGTCGCCTCCATGTCGCCCGGATATCCAAGGTACAGGAATGCTCTCATCATTGGCGTCGTGGTTCTGATCTTTATTGGTATTTTGTCCGGAGCCTATTTGCTGATCAGAGATACGGGAAAAACCTTGCAGGAATTTACTCGCAATCCCGTTGAGTATGTTACCAGTTTGATTATGGGCTCTGAGAAGTACAAGGTATGCAAGTCATTTTTGGCTCGGAATGAAAAACGATTGGCTCAACTTGGCCTTGGCGAGGATCTCGAATTTTTTCTGATCAAAGAAGAAGTAAGAGTCATCAATGGGCAGAAAACAGCTATAGTGACAGCAAGAGTCAAGGGTTCCAAGGCCACGAGAGATGTGATCTTCCGGCTGCAGAAACGCAGGGGAGATTGGAAGATCCAATACGTAGCCCTGGAACTGGACAAGGGAGAGCATAAGAGAATCTATCCATAAAATTGCAGCCGTTCACCGCAGTTTGCTGCCTACAATGACTCGTTCATGGTAATCCTGAAAGCCACTGGTGTGCGGGAGCCACGAGCACAGATTGGTCCAGGTTTGACAGTATCCGGTATCCGTCCCCTTTGTTTGTAAGCTGAACTGCCGGAATGTCCAGGGCGCGTTGGAATTTCTTGAGGTCGGAAGATGGCTCTGTATCAGTAAGTTTAGTCTCTACCAGAAGAAACGGTTCGCGTGCTTTGGCTATCAGGAAGTCCACTTCCTGCCGCTCCTTGTTCTTCATAAAATGGAGTGAAAACGATCCATAGCCCATATCATTCCATACGGTAACAGCCCGCCACAGTTCCATGGCGACCATGTTTTCAAACCGGCCTGCAGGCTCCTTTATGCGAGGCGCATTCCAAAGATAGACCTTGCGTTCTTTTTGAATGGCCCGCGAGATTTTCTGCGTCCACGGAGAAATACTAAAAATCAGAAAGAATCTTTCAAAAACCGATAGCCAGCTTTGAACAGAATTGTAGGAGACTCGTAAATCACGAGCAAGAGACGGGACAGAAAGAGGACTGCCCACCTTGGAGGGCAACAAAAGGTAGAGCATCTCTACATCTCCAACAGATTTGATGCCTGTCAGGTCACGAATATCCTCACGTATCAGTTGCTGGGAATAGGTGTTTGACCATCGACGGTAAGTCGTCATCCGGTTTGCCAAATACGGTTCCGGAAAACCGCTTAGCTCGGATAGCCGCGACCATATTTCTCTGAGTTCATCGTTGCGCTCCATACTGATATTGACGTATTTTTGCGCTCGACAGCCTCAAAAAAGGCAGGGTTTTCGATAAGGCGGATTCTGTTTTGAGGAATATCCCAGTTGAAATAAAGGCTATTCGCGAAGGAACGGGAAATGATTTCTGCAAGCGTAGTTTTTCCTGCCTGTCGCGGGCCGGTCAGGAAGATCATGCTCTTGCCTGCGGCAAGATCTGCCCAGATTCTCACATAAGGATTTCTGCCGTCCATATGGACAATTATTCATAGTATTGAAAAATAGCAGTATTCTTGAGACACGTAAGTCAGGTTGCGAGCGAAGCGAGTTACCTGACTTATGTTATTCGCCTTCGCCGGAATACCCTGCAGCGCACCGTCGCCCAAGCTATGGCGCGTCGGCATATGAACCCGGCCCACCCTGGCGCGACAGAAGCTGGACAGTGTCCAGGAGAGAAAAACCGGGTCTGGGCCAGGGAAGCAATCTCCTGCTTAATCTATGAGGATTGCTTCGTCGCTACGCTTCTCGCAATGACAACAGGCGCAGCCGTGAACGGTTACGGATTGAGTAACATCTTGACCTCATGGCCTTTTACATATAGCTTGCGGAAAAAGAGTTATGCACGAGCATCCAAGAATGGAAATGAAGCTGACAGCAAGAGTCGGAATTTTACTTGTGTTATTTAGCATCATGTTGTGCTTGATTTCGTGCGCGGCGAATCCGGTGACAGGTCAACATGAGTTGATGCTCTTGAGCGAGCCTGATGAGATCAGGCTGGGCCGCAAAACGGATGCCCAGATAGCTCAAACATACGGAATCTACGATGATCCTGACTTAATGGCCTATATTGAAGGTCTGGGTCAACGGATAGCCGGAGGCTCCCATCGCCCCCACCTGTCCTTTGAGTTCAAGATCCTGGATAGCCCGGTTGTTAACGCCTTTGCCGTGCCCGGCGGATATATCTATGTGAGCAGGGGCATCTTGAGCTATCTCAACAGCGAGGCAGAGCTTGCCGGCGTTATAGGACACGAGATCGGACACGTGGCGGCCCGCCATTCCGCCCAACAGTACAGCAGGGCCCAGCTCGCCCAGTTAGGACTGGGGTTGGGAGTAATACTCTCTGAGGACTTTAGACAATATGTCGGGCTGGCTCAGTTCGGTGTTGGCATGCTGTTCTTGAGGTTCAGCCGGGACAATGAGCGTCAGGCTGATCAACTGGGTGTGGAGTACGCTACCAAGGCAGGGTTTGATGCCAGCCGGATGGCAGCCTTCTTTTCAACCCTTGAGCGGCTGCACCCCTCCTCGGATAAGAGCGGTCTGCCGGGCTGGTTTTCCACGCACCCCAATCCACCGGATAGGATAAGAGCAGTCCAACGAAAGAGCCGGGAGTGGACGAGCAGATTGGACGCGCGAGAGCTGCAGGTTAACCGTAACGCTTACTTGCGCCGGATCGAGGGTCTTGTCTTTGGGGAAGACCCCCGTCAGGGATACGTAGCTGATCAGGTGTTCTATCATCCTGGGTTGAGATTTCAGTTCCCCGTGCCATCTGACTGGAAGCTCAATAACAGCCCGGCCCAGGTTCAAATGGTGAGCAAAACAAAGAACGCAGCCATCCTGTTTTCCGTGGGAAAGGGATCATCCCCGGCAGCAGCCAGGGAATTTGTTGCCAAGGCCGATGCCCGTGTTATCAAATTTGATTCTACCAGAGTAAACGGGCTGCCAGCCCAACAGGTGATTTCAGATATTTCTTCCCAGCAAGGGACGACCCGGGTCATGTCTTGGTTTATCAGCAAAGAAGAACGTGTCTTCGTGTTTCATGGTTTTACCTCTCAGGCCATGTTTGAAAGATACGGATCTGCCTTCCGTGTCACCATGGGGGGATTTGCGACTCTCACTGATCCGAAAAGGATCAACGTGAGGCCGGACCGTATCCGGATTCGAGCCACGGGAAGCGCCGGCACATTGAAAGAGGCCTTCCGGTCATTGGGCATGCCAGATAACAAACTGAAAGAAATGGCTTTGCTGAACGGAAGGCATCTGGGCGATTGGATTGCGGCACATAGCCTGCTTAAAGTGGTGGAGAAGGGACAGGAGGATCAAAGCTGAAAGGTGAAAGCTCAAAGGAAGAAAATGTGGGAAACCCCGCACCGTCGATGCTCACCGTTCCGGTCCTCTTGTCCACGTCGAACTTGACTGGCAGGAGCCGTTCAATAACCCATATGTTGGTGAGCAGGTGTTTTGTGATGGCTCCTGCGACAAAGGAGGACCGTCCCTTGGCCAAAGCCATGTAGAGAACCAACTGGTCGGCCAGGTGGTCGTCAACAGTGGCCTCTGAGGCCATGAATTCAAAAAAATCCGAACAGGCCTCGTCAGCAACGGTTTCAGCGGGTTTTCCCCTTCTGCCCAGGGATGTAAAACCAGCGACGCCATTTTCGAACGAAGCTCTTATGAAGACGACTGTGCCGGTCCCACGGGAAGGCCCGTTCAAAAGCCTGACTCGGGGTTTGCTGTACCCCTGACCCGCAAGGCGCTTAAGGGCCTGGTCCCGCTGCCTCTCCCCGATGCCGGCAGCAAGGTTTGAAACCGCTGAGAGGAGATGAACAGCTCCAAGTTTACCCCGTCGAGTTCGTTGCTTTGCGCGAAATCCTGCCACTGGAGATATACCCGCAACAACCGTTCCTCCTCCTTTCGGATACCAACCCCAACGGCTGATTTCCAACGAAACGGCGCCGCCCATCTCCTCCATTGTCGGCACGAATACTTCGTTTACGTAATGGAAACAGGGGCTCCATGGGACATGGGTCCCGCCGGTAATGGTCACCCGGGACGGGTTTTTGGCTAGGAGCAAGCACGGCAACACCGTTTGTAGCACAAGGCCCGTGGAACCTGCCGTGCCAACGTCCAACGTGTACGTTCCGCCCTTGAGTTGCAGGGGCTCAAAATATAGATGCGTGGAGCCCGCTTCAGCCCCTTTAGTGCGAGCCGAGGTTATCAGCGAGAGGGCCTTTACGGCCATAACGTGCTGGGGTCTTAGTCCTGGCTTCTTGCGACCGGCCCGGATATTTGTGATCTTCAGGGGTTGCTGGAGTATGGCCCCCAGGGAGAGGGCGGTCCGCAATATCTGTCCTCCTCCCTCGCCGTAGCTTCCGTCAATTTCAAGCATTGTGCTCATCTATCCAACCACATGGTTGACTTGCCTCAGGTGGATCAGCCCTGCCCCCAACTTGATGCTAAAAACGCTTTGTTTGAAGGCCGCTTTGTTGGACGAGTATACTATTTGAGGTTGGAAGATCGTCCCGTTCCTGGGACTTCAGGTTGGAGGCAAAAGAAAACGATTCCTTTCCCTCAAACCTCAGACCTCCAACCCAGCTTCCAGCGCCTTCCATAGCTCCTGCTTACCCATGCCTGTTGATGCGGAAAAGAGGATAAGTGATGAAGGATCTTTGGAAAGATCCTCTGCAATCACGCGACGCTGAAGGACCTGTTTGGTTTTCTTGAGTTTGTCTGCCTTGGTGAGAATCAGGATCTCGGCAATGCTGTAGTGGGCAAGCCAGGAAAGGAGGTCATGGTCTGCCTGGTTTGGCAATCTACGGATATCCAGAATCACCACCACTGCGCAAAGGTTTTCACGGGACTTCAAGTATCTTTCCACCATTGGCCCCCATTTCTTTTGCACCTCCATAGGGACCCTGGCATAGCCGTAGCCCGGAAGATCAGTGAAATAGAAGCTGTTATTGACAAGAAAAAAGTTTATGGTCTGGGTGCGTCCGGGGGTGGAGCTGGTCTTTACGAGTTTCCTGCGGCCGAGCAACGTGTTGATCAGTGAAGATTTTCCCACGTTGGAGCGTCCGGCAAAGGCAAGTTCGGGCCTGTCAGGGAAAGGATACTGGGCGGGCTTGACAGCGCTGGTTACAAAGGCAGCGGATTTGATGTTCATTTCAGTTCAGGAAGCCTGGTCCTTTGGGCCAGGTGAGAGTCATTGGCTCTGGCATACTTGTTTCGGTATGGCGTTGAAATGCCTAAATTGAACTAAAATGCTAAAATTGATGTATTCCGTCATTTTGGGATTCCGATCCGAAAAGAGGCCTTAACCGTGATTGACCAATTTGCTTTTGGCCGGGTTTTTCAAAACTGACCCGCCAAAGGCGAACCACAATTTTAGGCATTTTTAACTCTAGGCATTTTAGGCATTCATTTCAACCACATACCGCTCAATCCTATCCATACCCTCAGCAATGTTCTCAATGGCATTAGCGTAGGAAAACCGCAGATAACCTTCTGCATTAGCACCGAAATCGATCCCCGGTGTGACTCCGACATGGGCGTTGTCTAGGATATCAAAGGCAAGTTTGTAGGAATCCTCTGAAAACCGTTTGGCATTGGCCAGGACATAAAACGCTCCGGTGGGCTCCACGGTGATGCCGAAACCTATCTCTTTTAGCCGCTTGATCATGAACTTGCGGCGCTCATTGTACGTGGCCCTCATCCGCGCAACGTCTTCGGCAGCCTCATCCAGGGCAGCTATGCCGGCCCATTGGACCATGGCATTTGCTGAAATGAAAAAATTCTGTTGAACCTTCTGGATGGCTCGGATAAATCCCTTTGGCGCTATCATGTAACCCAAACGCCAGCCGGTCATGGCGTAAGCCTTGGAAAAGCCGTTGAGCACAAAGGCCCTGTCCGTGAATTCCAGGATGGAATGCTCCTTACCCTCGTAAACCAGGCCGTGATATATCTCATCAGAGATAATGTAGGGAGAGAGCCCTGCGATGGCCTCCATCCGATCATGGGAGAGCAGGTTTCCCGTGGGATTTGACGGGGAGTTGATAAAGATGGCCTTTGTCCTGGCATCGATCTTTTCCTTGATTACTTCGGGCCTGAACTGGAAAGCGTCATTTTCGTAAACCGGGATGGTTACTGGCTCGCCACCAGCAAAACGAATGAAATTCGGATAGCAGGCATAGTGAGGATCTGAAATGATGACCCTGTCTCCCGGCTCAAGAAGCGCCGCAAAGAGCATGAACATGGCAGGCGATGTCCCTGAAGTGACCACCACCTGGTCAGGTTCAACGATAGCGCCATAGCGCCTGTAATAGTGACGGCAGATGGCCTCACGAAGCTCCACCAAGCCGAGGCTGTGGGTATAGTGGGTGTGGCCGGCCTCAAGTGCGCGAATGGCTGCTTTCTTGATGCATTCAGGGGTGTCGAAGTCCGGTTCTCCCACTTCCATATGGACCACATGGATGCCAGAGCGCTCCATGCTGTGGGCCTTTTCCAGCACGTCCATGACAATAAAAGGAGTGATTTCCCGGGTGCGTTTGGAGATCATGATAAGATTCCTCAAATCACCTTATTCAACGGATACTCGATAATCCCCTCCGCCCCATTTCTTATCAGTTTTGGGATAAGATCCCTCACAACAGAGGATGCCACCACGGTCTCTACCGCAAACCAGTCCGACTGATAAAGAGGAGATACAGTGGGAGCATTAAGGCTGGGAAGCAGCTTAACAACCTGCTCCAGTTTTGCCTTGGGCACATTGGTCTTAAGTCCCACCATCTGTTCGGCGTGCAGGGCGCCCTTGAGAAGAAGGGCGATATGCTCGATCTTTTCTCGCTTTTCTGCGTTGCCCCATGCCGCATGGTTAGCGATGAACTTGGTGTTGGTTTGAAGCAATTCGTGGATGATCTTAAGTCCGTGGGCCTTTATGGTTGAGCCTGTTTCAGTAACTTCTACAATTGCATCGGCCAGGCCTGAGACCACTTTGGCCTCAGTAGCGCCCCAGGAGAACTCCACCCTTACGTCAATGCCTCTATCATGAAAGTACTTTTTCGTGAAATTGACCAATTCAGTGGCGATTTTCTTCCCTGAAAGGTCTTCCAGTTCCTTGATTTCAGAATCATACGGAACGGCCAACACCCAACGGGCCGGCCTCTGGCTGACTTTCGAATAGACCAGATCTTCCACAGTGTGCACATCTGATTCATTCTCGAGTATCCAGTCTATGCCGGTAAGTCCCGCATCCAGTGTGCCGCTCTCCACGTATCGAGACATCTCCTGGGCTCGACAGATGGCGCACTCAATGCTCTCATCGTTGATTTCGGGAAAATAGCTCCGACCATTGATGTTGATCTTCCATCCGGAGTTCTTGAACAGTGCAATCGTGGCATCCTGAAGGCTCCCCTTTGGAATCCCCAGTTTAAGTTTGTCTTTCACTTTTTTATTTGTATACCTCCTTGGGATCAAAAATCTTTTTGCCGGTGATCCGGACCGATCCGTCCTCAACCTTCTTGAAAAAACAGCTCCGATATCCCGTATGACAGGCGGCTCCGCCGATTTGATCCACCTTCAAGAGAACCGTATCATCATCGCAGTCTATGCGAATCTCTTTGACCAACTGGACGTGCCCGGAAGTCTTGCCCTTGACCCAGAGTTCCTGACGGGTCCGGCTCCAATAAGTGGCTATTCCGGTCTTCAGGGTTTCTTGCCACGCCTCCTCATTCATAAAGGCGAGCATGAGGACGTCGCCGGTGTCAAAGTCCTGGACAATAGTGGGAATCAAACCGCCGCATTTTTCAAAATTCAGTGTAATCATGGGACAAGCTTATTAGTCGGAATGCCTCGATTGTGTCAAGCTATTAAATCACCGAGCGATTCTGTTCCGAAATCCAGAAGACACAATCAATCTTGCTTGTCAGCGCCTTTTTTGTTAGAAACCAATTATCATGATTTCGTTACGCTCGCAATGACATCAAGAGGAGAGATCGAACTCCGATGAAACCAACAAAGGCCAAACCAGGCAAAAAGGGAACCCTGCGAAGGTTGCTGTATCTTTTCTACGGAACGGTGCTCTTGGTTTCTGTTTTTGCGGGACTCTTTGCGGGGGCGGCGTATTTCTACTTCACAAGAGATCTTCCTCAGATATCTTCTTTAAAGGATTACCGTCCTCCGATCATTACGACGGTCTACTCGGATGATAATCGGAAAATCGCAGAATTTTATAAAGAACGCAGGATCATAATCCCGCTGTCCAAGATGTCCAAAATGCTTATAGACGCCTTTGTCTCCGCCGAAGACGCACGATTTTATAAGCATGAAGGCATTGACTTTTTCAGTGTGGTTCGGGCATTTCTGAAAAACATCGAAGCAGGCACAATAATTCAGGGGGGAAGCACCATCACCCAGCAGGTGGCAAAATCTTTCTTCCTCTCGACAGAGAAGAGTTACTCCCGCAAGATACGAGAGGCTATCCTTGCCTATCGTATCGATAAGGCCTTCACCAAGGAAGAAATCCTGTTCCTCTATCTGAACCAGATATACCTGGGACATGGCGCCTATGGAGTCGGGGCTGCAGCTGAGAACTACTTCGGAAAGTCGGTGTTTGAACTCAATCTGGCCGAATGTGCTTTGCTCGCCGGTCTTCCCCAAGCCCCCAGTCGTTATTCCCCGTTCATTCATCCTGAACAGGCCAAACAGCGGCAGATTTATGTGTTGAACAGGATGATCACGGAAGGCCACATCACGAATCTTCAGGCCACGGAATCCATTGGCACAAAGCTCGACATCAAGCGGAGACGTAACTGGTACATTGAGGAAGTTCCTTGTTATACGGAATACATTCGGCAGTACGTGGAGGAAAAATACGGGAAGGATGTCCTGTATAAGGAGGGTCTGAAGATCTATGGGGCAGTCAATATCGAGATGCAAAAAGCCGCTCGAACCGCTCTAAACGATGGACTTGGCGCGCTGGATAAAAGGCAGGGATATCGAGGCCCCCTTAAGTACCTCGAACCAGAGGAGATTGAAACCTTTTCTCAGCAGATTCACAGAACCATTGAAAGGGAGCCGCTTGAGCGACACAAAGTCCTTGAGGGAGTCGTATTGGCCGTAAATGATGATGAGGAAATGGCCACTGTTCGAATAGGAAACGAACTGGGGCGACTTCAACTCGATGACATGAAGTGGGCAAGGAAACCTGAACCGGAAGTTCCCTACTATAGCGTGAGCGTGAAGAAGGTCAGTGATGTTCTGAAGGTGGGGGATGTGATCTCAGTGCAAGTGAAGGGCGAGCAAGAGGAGACCGGGTTTTGGGACCTGGCATTAGAACAGACTCCTCGTGCCGAAGCCGCGCTCATTTGCGCAGAGGCGGAAACCGGCTATGTCAAAGCTATGGTCGGGGGACGAGACTTTAGGGTAAGCCAGTTTAACAGGGCAGTCCAGTCCAGGCGTCAACCCGGTTCTGCCTTCAAGCCTATTATCTATGCCGCTGCCCTGGATAAGGGCTACACGCCTGCCACCATGATTATAGACTCAGCGCTTGTGTTTGAAGATACCGAAAGGGAGTTCACGTGGAAGCCGAGGAATTACGGGGAGAAGTTTCACGGTCCCACGCTTTTCCGAACAGCCCTTGCCAAATCTCGAAATGTCGTCACTGTGAAGATACTGAAGGATATCGGAGTCGATTATGTAATTGAGTATGCAAAAAAACTGGGCATCGAGTCGAGCCTGAGTCGCGACCTTTCTATATCCCTTGGGTCTTCCGGCGTATCACTGCTTGAGTTGCTTCGGGCTTACGGTGTTTTCGTCAACCAGGGATATCGCACAAAACCATGTTTTATCACAAAGATACTTGATCGTGATGGAAACGTTCTGGAGGAGAATTATCCTGAGAGCGAAAAGATCATTGATAAGAGCACGGCCTATGTTGTCACGAACCTGCTGCAGGGCGTAGTTCAAAACGGAACGGGTTGGCGCGTAAAAGCCCTTGGTCGTCCCGTTGCCGGGAAGACCGGCACGACCAATAACCTCTATGATGCATGGTTTGTTGGATACACGCCCCGCTACGTCACTGGTGTTTGGGTGGGATTTGATGAAGAAGAATCCCTGGGGACAGGTGAAACGGGTTCCAGGGCTGCGAGCCCAATCTGGCTGGCATTCATGCAGGCCGTCCTGCGAAACAAGCCCGTGAGGGTCTTTCAGGTGCCAGACGGCGTGGTTTTTGCCAAGATAGACGCCGAGACGGGACTTCTAGCCATTCCGGAATCAAAGGAGACCATCTTTGAATGCTTCAAGGAAGGCACGGTTCCCACCGAATACACAAAAAAGCCCGGCGACATCACTGATCCGGGCCAATTTTTTAAGTTTGATATGTGAGAAGCGGTTACGGAATCCTTACTCTTCGTTTTTCAACCTCCTCCATCAAGTCCTTGGACGTATACAGCACGACGAATTTCTCTTCCAGTTCTTTAACCACGGTCCTGAGTCTGTCGTCAGGCAGGGGGCTGCAGCGAATGTACACATTGCGTCGTTCCTCTTCAGCGGTCTCACGCGTGGACAGAATACTCACAATACGCGCGCCGTGAGAACGGATAACATCAGCGACTTCTTTGATTGAACCGGGCTGATCCTCGAGACTGAAAGCAAACTGAATGCCCCCAGTATAAACTCCCGCAATATTGATCAGTACCTTGAAAATATCCGTCTGCGTTATAATTCCCACCAGGACTTCCTTGTCATTGATGACCGGCAGCGAAGAGATCTTATTTTCAAGCATCAGAATTGCAGCAAATTCCACGGTCTCATCAGGCCTTACAAAGACTAGGTTCTTAGTCATTATGTCCTTGATCTTCATGGAAGAAAGCAGGTAGTTCAGTTCGTACACGTCCAATGTCGTTGCCTTGGAGGGCGCCGCATCCTTTAGGTCCCTGTCACTGACAATCCCCACGAGTTTGCCTTTTTTGTCCACCACGGGCAAGCAGCGGATGTTCTTTTCCTTCATGATAATAGACGCCTTCATCATGGAGGTGTCCTCATCAACTGTAGTCAAATCAATTGTCATCCATCCTTTTACCAACATGTAACAAACCTCCTTAAGAGTCAGTTGCTTGAGCAATACAATAACATTCTTTTTTAATAGATAATCTTAGACTTGTCAAGGATCACTCCGCACTGCCACCGCAACGTCAAAGTCGATCGGGTTTTCCCAAATTAGAAGGAGTTGCGACGCCTAAAATTCGTGCTGTTCTCAAGGCGCAAGCCGCAAATCCGAATATCGAAACTCGAAACAATATCTAAATTCGAATATCAAATGACCTAAACATCTCGCGCGTTGCTGCAATATCTATTTGAAAGTTGCATAGGCATCCTTTGTTTTGAATTTCGGATTTGAGTTATTGTTATTTGTTTCGGATTTCGTGCTTCGAGTTTCGAATTTGCAAAAAGTCAATTAAGCAAATAGTCTTGACATTACCGCAAGTTACTTCTTTGAATGACGTGGCTCCGCACGCCTGCCTCCCCGCCCTGCCAGCAGCTCACTGGCATGATCCAGGGCCTTTTTCGTGATTTTTACCCCTGCGAGCATGCGAGCCAGTTCCTTTACCCGCGTCTCGCCATCCAAAGGCGTTATAGTCGTCCGGGTGCGTCCCTTGTAAACCCCCTTTGCAATCTTGAAGTGGTGTTTGCCGAACCGTGCAATCTGGGGCAGGTGTGTAATGCATATAACTTGATGAAAAGAGGCGAGGCGCCTTAGTTTATCGCCCACCATTTCCGCCACACCCCCGCCAATACCTGAATCCACCTCGTCAAAGATGAGAGTCTCCACGGATTCCCTGGTAGCCAGGATGGCCTTTAAGGCAAGAATGATGCGGGAAAGCTCGCCACCCGATGCAATCTGGGCCAGGGGCCTAAGCTCCTCACCCACATTCGGAGCAATGAGAAAACCAACCCGATCTACGCCCGTGGCTTCTATGCCACTGTTTTGCAAAACAAGGTGGGGGTCCGCATGTTCATCAACGGGTACGGCCTTGAACCGCACCTCAAAACGGGTTTTAGCCATTCCGAGGGAACGTACCTCTTCTTGCACTGCCTTTTCAAGGCGAATGGCCGCCTGCCGTCTTTCGGAAGAGAGCTCGCGGCAAAAGGTTGCGAGTTTTTTGTAGACTGCGGCAAGTGTTCTCTCCGTTTCAGCAATCTGTTCGGGCAAAGATGACACACGCTCTAGTTTCTCTTCAACCTCTTTGGCCCTGGCAAGGACAGACTCAAGGGAGCCTCCGTACTTTCGCTTCAGGTTCCGCAGTGTTTCAAGACGCTGTTCCACAGCGTCCAGTCGCTCACTGTCAAAGACAATGCCCTGGAGATAGGCCTGGAGTTCATTGGAAATGTCTTCCAACTCGAAAGATGCCGACTCCACCCTTTGTGCCACCGGAGCCAGGGCCTGATCTATCTGACTGAGTGATTGGAGGTCCCTTCCGATCCTGGTCAGATGTTCAACGACTGCGCCTTCCACGCCGTAAAGAAGGTCCGCGCACCTGCCCACAGTCTCATATAGGCGCTCGGCATGCTTGAGGCGTTCACGTTCGTGCTCAAGTTGCTCGTCTTCCTCGGGGACTATTAGGGCCTGCTGGATCTCGCGACACTGAAACTCAAGAAGCTCGCGATGTTCGGCTTGTTCGTTTGTTTCACGCTTGAGGTTGGCCAACTTCCTGATCAGCGGGAGCATTTGCTGATAGCAACGGGACACCTTGTGACGGAGTTCAGAAACGCCTCCGAACTGATCAAGGACTTGAAGGTGATGTTCCGGTTTCAGTAAACTCTGATGGGCATGTTGGCCGGCTATGCTCGCAAGGTGCTCACTAATGCTGGAAAGGGTCTGGGTGGTGGCCAGCCGGTCATTGATATAGACCTTGTGGCGGCCGCTTTTCTGAATTATGCGACGGACCAAAAGGCCTTCTGAGAGATCAACTTCGAGCTGCCCGGCAATGCTTGTGGCCGGGCTTTCGAGGGGGATGTCAAAGAGGGCTTCAAGTTCGGCGGTCTCTTCAGAGGTGCGTATCAGTTCGGGCGAGGCACGGCTTCCCAGGATAAGGTTTACAGCGTTTATGATGATCGATTTTCCGGCGCCTGTTTCTCCGGTCAATACGCTTAGACCTTCGTCAAAGCTGATCGAAAGGTCGTCAATGATAGCAAAGTTTCTTATGGATAGTTCACGAAGCATGTTGGTTGGTCAGTGGGCATTTGTCATTGGTTTGATGCCGGACACGAGATGCCCGATTCCGGATGCCGGATACATGTAACCGGACCGATAGAAGTTTCTTCTTGTAAGGTGGGAGCATAGAGAAAATGGGGTTGTGTGTCAAGTCTCGGTGAATGGGGTAAAAATAGCTGTCCCCCTTTTGCGAATGGGGGAAACGACTGAAAATCCCCCTTTTGTAAAGGGGACTTAGGGGGATTTTGCAGGGAATAAAAAGAGTGATGGGGTCAGGCTCAAACGAGCAAGACCCCATCATGAGTTCCACCTTCTAACCTGAAATCAGCTTCAAAGGCTTAAAACAAGTAAGACACGCTCAAATCCGTGATGTAAGCCTCTCCGGCGCCATCCTCAAGATAGGGTTGATCATCATCGTAGCGCAGGTAGGTAAAACCGCAACCAACTGAGACGTTATCTGCAACTAGATAATTAGCTGCCACTGAGAGATCCGTCTGCGCAACATCCAGATCGGAATAAGTATGTACTGTGGAAAGGTCATAGTCGTAAGTTGCTGCCATGGCCGCAGGGACAGAGCTGGTGTAGTCGTTCAGTTGATCCATCTCTGCCGTAGAATCCGTATAAGTACCGGTAAAAGAGAGGTTAAGCTTTTCATTCACCACATAGTTAGCTGCCAGAATAAAGGTACTGGTCTCGGTCTCGTAATCTGTCTTTTCACTAAACGACTCAGACTGAGCCACGTTGGTAGCGCCAGCTCACCCATCAAAGACGGGTACGCAGGCAAGGGTCTCCGTCTTTGTCCAGTCATAGACATAGGAAAGATTGAAACTCAACTTAGCCGTGGGAGCATACCACAGGTTTATTGATGGCATATGTGATTCCTGCTGCCAGTCTGATACGTCATCGTTTTCTTTGTCAAGCCAACGATAGTTGGCAGTCAGAGAAAGGTTGGGCTTCACAGACCAGATAAGATCTGCCGTTATCTCATTTACATCGGTGGGCTGGTTGCTCAGGGTAGCAGTTCTGGTGTCTTGCCTGTCCGAATAATAGACAGGAAACGTAGCATTGGCCGGTTCGCAAGCGGCCTTCAAATTATTAAAAGGATTATCAATATCTTGCCACTTGTAACCGATCTTTGCCTTCAATTTTCGGTGAAGGCGACTGCTTACACCTAACTTTACGGTGTTTTTCTCCGTTTTTGTCTCACCCACACCTACCTCATAATTGTCCCTATCAATCTGGTCCCACTCGTAGCCAAACTTGAGGGAGGTCTTTTTGGTCAGGCGGTAGCTGGAATCAAGACCGATGGTGGTTTCGTCCCGGGACATAGCCGATTTCCTGATGAAATCCGGGTCAACACCGGCAGGCCATGTCGTATGATTAACGTCTACATTCACATCATCGTTATCCAGAGACAAATACCTGAATTTCAGGCCAAGGTTCAAGCCTGGGAAGAGGCTGTTATTGGTAAGCCGGGCGGTTATGGTATCTGAATCCATCTCGCGCGAGTCATTTGTCGGCACGTCGGGATAGTTGTTACCATTTTCCACCTTGGAATGGACATAAGATCCAAAAAAGGTGGTGTTTTGGGGAAGCTTGGCCATGACCTTAACCAGGTGGGAGTCTTTCTGGGAATCGGGTACGAGATTGTAGGCAAGGGTTGCGTCATCATATTGCACACGGGGACTGAAATCGGCGCTCGTGACCGGATGTATCGCGTCATCATAAGCGTTCGTAGGCGTAGCCCCGTTTTCCTGGAAGTCCCTGTGAAAATAGCTGTATGCCAGGCTCATACCCCCAAACTTCATACTGGCTCCCATCTTATAATCTTGGGTTTCTTCATTTACTTCCCTTCCGTTGTTTACGACATGACAACCGCCACAGTGGCTTATGGCTAAGGCCTGCCGTTGCCCTTCTCTAGCCTCCCTGCGATAGTTAAAATGTACTTGCCCACCGGGCAGAAAGGGAAGGTTCAGGGTAGTGTCGCTCTTCAGCTCAGAACGCTGGATCATATAATCCTTGCCGACCTGCCAGTCTTTATGGCTTACCTTGGGCCCTCCCGCATGTGCTGAGAGATTTTCCAATGGATCATGGTCCAGCCGGTGCTCAAAGCGGCTATAGCTAAAATCTTCCATGATGATACGGCGCAAATCCGCCTCCAAATCATACATATAATCATTATCCTCGTAGTATGATCCATGCAAATCAAGATAGACGTCTTTGTCCCTGCCGGTGGCGGAAAAATCCGCATGTGCTCCGGCACCGCCGTTTTCCAGGAATTCATATTCACCGACCTTTCCAGCGGAACTGCTATAATCCGTGTAATGGACACCTGGTGCAATCTTAACATTAAACTCGCCTTTTTCGTCTTTTTCATCGCCTTCTGCCCAAGCAATGAAGGTGAAAGCTCCCAGGAACACAAGGGCAGTGAACACGACGCCTATTTTCTTGCCCGTCATAATGACCTCCTTTTTCTCAATTTTCATCTGGATTCCAGGTAGAAAAAATTATCGGGTCAAGGCCTTTCCTTGGCCGGTCACACCTTGTGAAGGTAGATCGGAACCGTGGATCTCGGAATGGCACTGAGTACACTTGGTGGTATAGGCCATCTTCCAAGCTTGATCTCCAGCCGTAATAGATCTGCCATATATATCTGTAACCGTACCGGTATTGCCGGTTTTCCCTGCATGGAAGTGCAACTGATGACACTGCAGGCACAGGAAGGGCTCATTTTGTACGAGCAGGTTATTGGCTACGGTTCCGTGGGCATCGTGGCAGATGGCACAATTTTCTACTACCGGCTCATGTTCAAAGGCAAAAGGCCCCTGCTTGGAGGCGTGACAGTTGAGGCAGAGATCATTCAGTCTTTCCTCGGTTTTGAGGTTTGCCAAAAAGGCGCCGTGAGGCTGATGACAGTCAGTGCATACCATCTTTCCCTCCCTGATCGGATGGTGGGAAGGATAGAGGGTCTTTGTCCGGATGTCCTGATGACAATCATTACAGAGCTTGGGCTCAGACTGGGCCAAAAGCCTTTTGGCACCCGAGTGGGCCCGGTGGCAGTCGACACATGAAATATCATTGATGGAATGTTCACTTCCCTGCCAATCCATGAGAGTTCCCGAGGTGTGGCACTTCAAACAGATTGCCGAAGCTTCGCCCTTGGATATGTCTTTGAAACTTATGATGCTTGCCGGGTCTTCGTCTTGGGCGTGAATACTTCCCAGACCATGGCACGATTCGCACCCTTTACTCAGACCAACTACTTCAAAGTCGGCGATCCGGCCATGAATGGTTTTCTTAAATCCTTCAACTACCTCTTCATGACAATCAAGGCAGCTCTCATCTCCTACGTAACTGGCTCCTGGAGTGGTGGGAATCACCGCCCCCTTTCCGAGAGTCCCTTCATGAACACAGCTTCCACAGGCTAATATGAATAACCCTGCAAAAACCCCTGCCGCAAGCTTCTCTTTCATCTCGTTGTCCTCCTTTTCTTGCCGTTACGTGTCCATTGTGCGTGCAATTCCTGCCGTGAAGACCGAACCCGCTTTGATGAAAGGGCCTTAAGGTTTTCATCTTGATGGCCACTTTCGCCCTTTGGTCACCTCGATTGTGTCGGCTGCATCAATCATGCCGAAATTGACATATGCAGTATTTTCTCAGAGAAATTGGGTTGGCTCACGGTGGATTAACGCCCATATATTGCCTGGTTGGCACTTTCCTGCCATATGTCATTGATTCCCGTTCGGTTGGCAGGATAATGGTAGACGAAAGCCCCATATACGAAATATACATAGACGTCAAGTTTTTTTTGGGGTTTTCACTCAAAGGGAAGATAGTCCTTGAAGGTATGATTAGGCCTTGATCCAAACCTGTTTGGCAACCGCGTGGGAAGAGGTGACTATATGAAACAGGGGATCACAACAGGAAGATCTTTAGGATGCAAAGTGAATTTTGGATGGAAGTTTTTCCACATAGTCATTTTTTTGACAGCCGATCACCCAAAATATTGACACAAAGAGACCTTCAGCGCTCATCGAACTACTCAAAGAGGTTTTTCAAACAGATCAAAAATAGTGCCCTCAAAGATCTCGTTTAGCGCCTGAACCGACCTGGCATCATCAGGCAGTTGCGCGGTGGGCCGTCCCTGGGTATCGTAGTGGGAGATTAAATCGTCTTCGGGCACGCAGCCTGCCAAATTCAAGCCCGCCGCATCGGCCGCATCCTTGATGGCAGGCGGCAACTCGCCGTTCACCCGGTTTATGATCAGGCACTCTTTCTTGAATTCCAGCTTAAGTTCCCTGGCAAGATCGCGAATCCGCTTGGCTGCCAGTATTCCTCGCTGGCTTGGGTCAGATGCGATGATCAAGATATCAGCGCGACGGGCCATTAAGCGACTGATATGCTCCATGCCCGCCTCATTGTCCATAACCACAACGCGGTAATTGCTGCAGAGCCTGTCTATATACCGGGAAAGGAGGGTGTTGGCGTGACAATAACAACCCGGGCCTTCGGGACGACCCATAACGATCAGGTCATACCCATCGCTTTCCACCAGGGCCTCTTCAAGCTTATATTCCATGTAGATATCCCTGGTCATACCGGTTGGCACATCGTCTTTAAGGCCCTCCCTGGCCTCACCAACGGTAGTCTCTACTTCCACGCCAAGGACCTCATTCAAATTTGCATTCGCATCCGCATCCACGGCCAGGATCGGCTTGATACCCCTTTTCAGGAGAAACTTAATGAGAAGACCTGCAATGGTGGTCTTGCCGGTGCCGCCCTTGCCGGCCATGGCAATGGTCATCGTCACGATGCCTTCCTTTCACTGCTGACCATTTGAAGGCTCGCCTCAAGATACTCGCTCACATTGGGAAAAAGGCTGGCCTCTGTGTGGGGAAGGAACAGGGCTCCCATATACTTGTCCATGAAGAAGGCGTTATCGCTCAGTTCTATATTAGTCATCATCCCGGCAATCCGCTCGGCCTCCGGCAACATAGCTTTGCAAAGGCAAACCAGGCGCGCCCCCAGCAGGGAGCCGTTTCCGATAAAATGGAACTTCTCAACAGGTATATCCGGAAACAGTCCTATCAGTTTTCCCTTTTCAAGGTTGATATATCTGCCAAAAGCGCCCGCAATAATCACCCGGTCAACGTCCTGAAAAGAGAGGTCCAGACTCTCGAGCAGGGTCAGACATCCGGCAAAAAGCGCTCCTTTGGCACGCATCAGATTTTCGATATCGACCTCGGTGATGACGATATCATGCCCCGTGGCAGAGTCTTTGGCCCATGCGAGCACGTATTCGTGTCCAAATCGTCCCGGGCGAATACGCTCAGAGGCAAGGTCGCGAATAAACTTGCCCCGGCGGTCGATCACGTATGCGCTCAGCAGATCAGAAAGGATGCTGATAAGGCCGGACCCGCAAATGCCTCGGGGCCCTTTTCTGCCGATTGTGACAATCATGGGTTCCAGGGTCACGGGATTGATATTGAATCCCTCGATCGCTCCCTGATCTGCCCGCATGCCATGTTTGATGCCACCCCCTTCAAAGGCAGGGCCCATGGAACAGGCTGCGCAGGCCAGCCAATCCCGGTTTCCCAAAACGATCTCGCCGTTTGTCCCGATATCCATATAGAGTGTCAGTTCCTCTTTTTGAAAGACACCGGAACCGAGTATGCCGGAGACAATGTCGCCGCCGACATAACTTGCCACCGAAGGAAAGGTGTAAACCTGCACACAATCAGGCAGAAGGTCAATGCCAATGTCTCGTGCCCACACGACCGGAACAGAACTTGCCACCGGAACATAAGGCGCTTCCCTGATATAGCGCGTCTCTATGCCAAGGAGCAGGTGCATCATCGTGGTGTTGCCGGCGGCAGCAATGCATGAGACGCTCTTTTCTGAGCTGTCGGTTTCTTCTAACAGCTCATCAATTACCTGATTAATGGAAGACACAACAAGAGACTGCAGCTTTTTTCGCCCTTCGGGTTGTTGGGCATACACGATCCGTGTGATGACGTCGTCGCCGTATTTGACCTGCCCGTTGTATTCGGCCCGTTCTGCCATGATCCTTCCGTTCTTAAGATCTATCAGCTCGGCGCAGATTGTCGTGGTTCCGATATCCAACCCAATGGCAAGATTCTCATCAGATGCATCACCGCCCTGGATGCGCACCAGGTTGAACGTTGAGGTTTTGTCTCCTGGGGAAAGGAGATTGTTTGCAGCAGGCGCTGCCATCAAAGTAGCTGTGACATGCCAATCACTGGCCCGCAGGATCTCAGGCATGGTTTTAAGGCACCTAATATCAGCCGACACCTTTTCAATTTGATGTTGCTGTCTCAGTCCCGCGGAAAACCGCGACAGGTCACTTGCGTTATCCTGTAACGTGGGTGGTGCAAGCCGGGTGGGCACCTTAATGGCTATCGGGTCAAGCTGCCACCCTTCAGCCAGGAGCTTTGTGTCGAGGGCAGAGATCTTACGTTCCCCTTTGGCTATGTCAAGTTTCTGGGTAACAAGCCGGCGCAAGCCCCTTGATTCATCAGGAATCCAGACCGTGCAATCTGAAAGAACAGACGTTCTACAGGCCTGGCGCCACCCCTGCTCATATTTTTTCTCGCTAATATTCTCTGTCTTTTCGCTATCAACCTCGCCTTCTTCAATCACCACGCGGCACTTGCCGCAAACACCCTGGCCGCCGCACGAGGCATTGATATGAACGCCTGCCGCAAGGGCAGCGTCCAGGAGGTTGCTCCCCTTGGGAACGGTGACTGAAACATTGTCTGGTTTAAAGGTGATGATGTGTTTCATGGTTTAGGAAAAGTGCCTAAAGTGAACTAAAGTGAGCTAAAGTGCCTAAAGTTGTTTGTATCCGTTCACGGAGTATTGGAGTGTTGGAGTACTGGAGTATTGGAACAAAACCAGGCTCCCAGACGAAGTCCGATTTGGGGAAACATCATGGCTATTCGACCGGAAAACAGACAGATCATGATAATTTTTCTGTTTCATGGAGCTTCCCAGGCCCATTACTCCATCACTCCATCACTCCAGTACTCCAATGCTACTGCATCCGGTATCAGGCATCCGGTATCACGTCATTGACCAATGACAAGTGATCAATGACTAATGACTAACTGAACAGGCCGCTCGGGTCATCCGCCCAAGCGGCCTGTCTGGTCAGATCAGATTTTGAACCCTTGAGCCCGCCAGAAATACGGCGGACCTGCGGCCTTGACCTTTCAGCTTTCCGGCTTCCACCTTTCAGCTTTGAGCCTTCAGCTCGCCAATAGGACGGCGGGCCTTCGGTTTTGAGCTTTCACTTTCTTCCTGCCCGGCCATCTGTTTGTAAGCCTGATATCTTTCTCTCATCTCCTTTTCCGCCTGCTGGAAAAGCACTTTTGCGTTTTCCGGAAATGTTCTTGTCAGGCTGGAATAGCGCACCTCGCCCATGAGAAATTCCTGAAAATCACGTTTTGGCTCTTTGGAATCAAGGATAAAGGGATTCTCCCCGGCCTCTTTGCGTCTGGGATCATATCGATAAAGGGTCCAGTAGCCAGCCTCCACGGCCCGCTTTTCCTCGTGTTGACTCCGGCCCATGTTGATGCCGTGGTTGATACAGGGCGCGTAGGCAATGAGCAGAGAGGGCCCCTGGTATGTTTCGGCCTCAACAAGCGCCTTCATAAATTGATTCTTGCTGGCGCCCATGGCAACAGATGCCACATACACATAACCGTAAGTCATGGCCATTCTGCCCAGGTCTTTCTTACGCGTTGGTTTGCCTCCTGCCGCAAACTTTGCCACCGCTCCCGTGGGTGTTGCTTTTGAAGACTGACCGCCGGTATTGGAATAGACCTCGGTATCGAGGACCAGAATATTGACGTCATGGCCCATAGCGATCACATGATCCAAGCCGCCGTAGCCGATGTCATAGGCCCAGCCATCGCCGCCAAAGGCCCAGATCGATTTTTTGACCAGGTAATCGCTTCGGTCAAGGATGTCGCAAAGCAAGGCATTGGCCGAACCGTCACTATCGATCATCTCAAACTCGATGAGCTCTTCTATCTTGCGGCCATACTCCCTGGATTTGTCGCCGTCATACATATTTTCCAGCCACAATTGAAACGCCTCCTTGAGCTCTTTTGAGATGTCGGCGTCCAAGGCTTCGCGAACAAGATCTGCCAGCTTTTCTCGTCTCTGCGTTACACCCAGCTCCATTCCCAGGCCGTACTCCGCGTTGTCCTCGAAGAGGGAATTGGCCCAGGCAGGACCATGGCTGTCCTCGTTGACAGTATAGGGACAACTGGGCGCAGATCCGCCGTAGATGGAGGAACAACCCGTGGCATTGGCGATCATCATGCGATCACCGAAAAGCTGGGTGATGACCTTGATGTAAGGCGTCTCGCCACAGCCGGGGCACGCTCCGGAGAACTCAAAAAGTGGTTGCCGGAACTGGCTCCCCTTAACCGAAGTAGCAGGCATCAGGTCGTCCATGATCGGTAGCTCAGTTGAGAACTTGTGATTCGGAACCTGTTTTTCTGTTTGCGTGCCCAGAGGCCGCATGACCAGGGCCTTTTTCTTGGCGGGACAGATATCAGCGCAGTTTCCGCAACCCGTGCAATCGAGAGGGCTGACCTGGACACGAAACCGCAATCCCGTCAACTCTTTTCCCATAGCCTTTAAAGTGACAAAACTTTTTGGTCCTTTCTTGAGATCCTCTTCCCGTGCCAGGACCGGCCGGATAACGGCATGGGGACACACAAAAGCGCACTGGTTGCACTGTATGCAGTTCTCCGGAATCCATTCCGGCACATTGATGGCAACCCCCCGTTTTTCGTACCTGGTGGTGGCTGTGGGGAAGATGCCGTCCGGGCTGAATGCGCTCACAGGAAGTTTGTCCCCCTGTTGGGCCAGCATGGGCCGCATGACCTCGCTCACAAACTCAGGCTCGTCCTCTTTCAGGTAGGCCTCGTGGCCTGCAGTGGCCCACGACTTCGGCACCTTGATCTTTTTCAGGGCGCCTACGGCCTTGTCCACGGCCTGAATGTTCATCTGGACAATTTTCTCGCCTTTTTTCCCGTAGGTCTTCTTAATCGCATCTTTGATGTATTTAAACGCCTCCTGGGCAGGAATCACTTTTGCGATATGAAAAAACGCCGCCTGCATGACCATGTTTATGCGTCCGCCCAGACCCACTTGAGAGGCTATTTTGACGGCGTCGATATTGTAAAAGCTCAATTTTTTCTGGGCGATTGTTCTCTTCATATGATCGGGAATATTGGTCCCCATTTCTTTGACGCTCCACGGGGAGTTGAGCAGAAATGAGCCCTCCTGCCTGATGCCTTCCAGGATCTCGTACTGGGCAACAAATGCCGGATTATGACAGGCAATGAAGTCCGACTGGGTCAACAGGTAGGGGGACTGGATCCTGTGAGGCGAGAACCTGAGATGGGATATGGTGATCCCCCCTGATTTCTTGGCGTCATAGGAAAAATAGGCCTGGGCGTACATGTCGGTATTCTCACCGATGATCTTGATGGCGTTCTTGTTGGCCCCGACCGTGCCGTCGGCTCCGAGCCCCCAGAACTTGCATCGGACCGTCCCTTCAGCCGTGGGGTGGATCTCATCGCCAATCTCCAGAGAGGTGTGCGACACATCGTCCACAATACCGACCGTGAAGTGGTTTTTGGGACTTGACGCGCGGAGATTGTCAAACACGGCTTTGACCATAGTGGGGGTAAACTCCTTGCTCCCCAGGCCATACCTGCCGCCCACAATGACCGGAGTCTCTCCCTTTTCCTGAAACAGCGTGCATATATCCTGATAGAGGGGTTCCCCCACCGCCCCCGGCGCCTTGGTCCTGTCCAGAACCGCTATTCTTCTGCCTGTGACAGGAAGGGCCCTGAGGAAGTGTTCCCTTGAAAATGGAAGGTATAGACGCACCTTGATGAGCCCGACTCGCTGGCCCAGTCCGTTAAGGTAATTGACCGTCTCTTCGATCACATCACAACTGGATGCCATGGATACGATAATTCTGTCCGCTTCAGGGTCTCCCACGTAATCAAACAGATTGTACGTTCGACCCACCAGGGCGCTTACCTTTTGCATCTCTTCGGCGACGATATGGGGGATCTTTTCGTAGAACGGATTGGATCCTTCCTTGTTCTGGAAGTATATATCAGGGTTCTGGGCCGTTCCCCTTAGTTGAGGGTATTCAGGGTTCATACAGCGGCTTCTGAACTCGTCGATTGCCTCCCAGTCCACAAGGGCCGCCATGTCATCATAATCAATGAAGGCTATCTTCTGGATCTCGTTAGACGTCCTGAATCCGTCGAAAAAGTGAATAAACGGTAGGCTCGCCCGGATACTGGCAAGATGGGCCACAAGGGCGAGATCCATGTTTTCTTGAACCGATGCCGAGGCAAGCAGAGAAAAGCCGGTTTGTTTCACCGCATTGATGTCTGAATGGTCTCCAAAAATAGACAGGGCATGGCCTGCAATGGCACGGGCTGAGACATGAAATACAACCGGCATGATTTCACCCGCAATTTTGTACATGTTCGGAATCATAAGGAGCAGGCCCTGTGACGCGGTAAAGGTTGTGGACAATGTCCCAGCGGAGAGGGCGCCATGGACCGCGCCCGCCGCGCCCGCCTCGGACTGCATTTCCATTACTTTCAAGACCTGGCCAAAGATGTTTTTCCGACCATGGGCGGCCCATTGATCACAATACTCTCCCATACTGCTTGAAGGCGTGATGGGATAGATGGCTGCCACGTCACTCATGGCATAGGCTACATGGGCTGCAGCTTCATTTCCTTCAACGGTCTTGGTAGTCGAACTCATTTTCTTTCCCCCTTTATGTGGTATCCGGCATCCAGCGCCTAGCATCAGGCATCGGGTGTCATGCATCCGGTATCTAAACATAATCAATAAACTATATCGTCTCAGAAAGTCAACTATTTAAGTGTGCTTCCCCATCACCGAAACACCTCCCTCGCTTCCTTGCCCAGCTCTCCCAGGTGTTCTACTACGTGAATGCCGGCTTTTAGCATAGCGGCGATTTTCTCAGCCGCCGTTTCCCCGCTGGCCGATATGATGGCTCCGGCGTGTCCCATACGCTTTCCAGGCGTGGCAGTGAGGCCCGCAACAAATCCCATCACGGGCTTTTTGAAATGATCCCTGATGTATTCGGCAGCAGCCTCCTCGTCATTTCCCCCGATCTCTCCGATAAGCACCACGCCTTCGGTCTCAGGGTCTTTGTTAAAGAGCTTCAAGATGTCTACAAAGGAAGAACCGATGATCGGATCGCCCCCGATCCCGAGACAGGTGCTCTGGCCCAGGCCGCTTTGGGTGAGTTGGTGCACCACCTCATAGGTGAGCGTGCCGCTTCTTGATACTACACCTATAGAACCCTCTTTGTGGATATGGCCGGGCATGATACCCGCTTTGCAGAGACCCGGAGAAATCACGCCGGGACAATTTGGACCGATTAGGCGGCAGTTGCGGCGTCTCAAAAATCTAAGAACCTTAAACATGTCATGCACGGGAATCCCCTCGGTAATACAAATGGCCAGAGGAAGCCCTGCTGCTGCAGATTCCATGATGGCGTCAGCCGCAAAAGGAGGAGGCACAAAGATAAGGCTGGCATTGGCCCCGGTGTTTTCAACTGCATCACGAATGGTATTAAAGACAGGGATACCGTCCAGTTTCTGGCCCCCCTTGCCAGGCGTGACTCCTCCCACAACGTTAGTCCAGTAGGCCACACACTGCCGGGCATGGAAACTCCCCTCCCTGCCGGTGATCCCCTGAACCAGAAGGCGGGTTTCTTTGTCGATTAGTATGCTCATATGAACAACTTCGTTGTGAGCTCGCTTCGGTTAAGGCTTTAGGACCGCTTCGCTTGAGGTTTGAGGCACAACGAAAAAGGCCTCCGACCTCAAGTCCACCGGAGGTGGACGGTCCTCCAACGTCTATCGGCGCGGCCTGCACCTCGGGGAAACGTAGCTCACAACCCTCTAAACTATTCTTACGTTTTTACCCGCTATGCAATCTTCCTCACCTTCTCCGCCGCATCAGCCATACTGTGGGCTACGATGAAATCGAGATCGGATTGGGCCAGGATACGGCGGCCTTCCTCCACGTTGGTGCCGTCCAGACGGACCACCACAGGCACCTTGATCGCTACCTTTTTGGCCCCATCCACCACTCCCCTGGCCAGTACGTCGCATCGCAGGATACCACCAAAGATGTTGATCAGAATCCCCCGCACATTCTTGTCGGCAAGGATGATTTCAAAGCCTTTGGTGACCATTTCCGTGGTGGCTCCGCCGCCCACGTCCAAAAAATTGGCCGGTCTGGCCCCAGCCTGCTTTATTAAGTCCATGGTGGCCATGGCGAGGCCGGCGCCGTTGACCATGATCCCGATGTCTCCCTCAAGGTGGATATAGTTCAGACGGTGTCGTGAGGCTTCAAGCTCCAGTGGGTCCAGCTCGTAAGGATCATCCAGTTCCAACAGGTCCTTGTGGCGGTAAAGGGCATTGTCGTCGAACTCGATCTTGGCATCCAGGGCAAGAAGGTGATTGTCATCTGTCAGGACCAAGGGGTTGATTTCTGCCAGCATGCAATCCAAGGAGTCAAAAAGCCTGTAAAGTTGCGTGAAGATCCCCGTGCCGACCCGTATAAGGGCGGGGTCTATTCCCATGCCGAACACGAGATTGCGTGCCTGAAAGGCCGGAAGCCCGAGGCCCACATTGATCCACTCCCTCATAATCCGTTCAGGAGAGCTTTCAGCCAGCTCCTCAATCCCCATGCCGCCCTCGGAGCTGGCGATCAAGACCGGGCGTTGTCTGGCGCGATCAATAGTTGTTCCAACGTAAAACTCCTGCTTTATGGCAAGACCCTCTTCCACCAGGACCTTTCTGACCCGTTTTCCCCTGGGGCCTGTCTGGGGCGTTACCAGGGTCATATTCAGAATCTCCCGGGCAGCCTCGGCCACGGCTTTCACTGTTTCTACTACGCGGACACCACCGCCTTTACCGCGGCCTCCGGCATGGATCTGGGCCTTAACGACCCAGCGAGACCCGCCGATCTGTTCGGCGATTTTCCTCGCCTCTTCAGCATCACGGGCCACTGAGCCTCGCGGAACAGGGATTCCGAATTTCGACAAGATTTGCTTTGCCTGGTATTCGTGGATTTTCATGGTTGAGTCCTACATATTGACCGGGCGCTCCTCTATCTTGCCCATTGGTTTTCCGTTCAAATCGTCAATGGCCGCCCCGAGAGCCTTCATAACCTCAAACTTGTCTGCGCCTCGTACTTTCAAACTCTGGTGATTGGGCAGTCGGAAAAAGAAAAGCCTTTTCATCCTTCTGATACCACCCAGGTACGTGCGGATCTTCCATTGTGAGTGGACAGGCAAGGTGTTGTTCCTGAAGACCGACAAAAAACCGTAATGGATTTTCAGGCCATCCTGGCTTACGGTCACCGCGCTGAAGCCCCAAAGGGGACCGTTGAAAAACCACAAGGCGATCAATCCCCAGGCGACCACAAGGATCACCTGGGTGAAGTTCTGTTTCCGAATAGTACGGACCAGCAGCCACACAATGATCGCCACAATAATCCCCATGATGACATTTTGCACCATCACGGAGCGTATAAAAAAAGTTTCAGCCTCCATTTATCAACTATTTTTGTACTGTACTGCTGTCAGTCTGACCTAAACCCTCTTCCCTGTCGGCGTAACCGCTAAGCAACTCTTTCCGCTCATCCCCCCTTTGAAAAAGGGGGGAACGGCAGTTAGTCTCCTGAGTGAGCGCTTATGGTCCCCGTGGGGGATAGGCCAAGGTGATGGAGCAGAAGGCCCCAGGTTCGGACTGGTATCACCGGCCGGA
Organism: Deltaproteobacteria bacterium; assembly: GCA_016930875.1. Lineage (NCBI taxonomy): Bacteria > Pseudomonadati > Myxococcota > Myxococcia > Deltaproteobacteria bacterium. Next base: position 34,516 of record JAFGFW010000054.1, read on the forward strand.
ATTCCTGTCAAACAAAAAACAGGCTCAAAAAAATGCCGGTTTAGTACAAGGACTTTTGGCGATTCCATCAAAAACAGATTGACGATTTAGAGCTTTTGTGATATCTGACGTCGACAATTTTGGTTGATATATAGGTTTAGAAACCAATTTATGATTCCCGGTATGCCCTTGAGATGAGGCATTACTGCGGAACCAGAAGCGAGGAGGAAATTCATGCGGGTACATAAAACACCATTAATTCTAGCAGTGACGATTGCACTGTCATTTCTCTGCCCCTTTGCCTTTGCCGGTCATGGGGGAGGCAGCGCCCACAAGATGGTCCATATTGAAGGTGGAGACTATGTGACCATCTCGGGAACCATCATCGATTCCCACAAAGAACCGGTGGGAGAAGCAGTGATCACAGTGGATATGGAAGGCCATCCGGTGGCCCATGTTGAAACAGCACATAACGGCCATTACCTCGCCGAGTTCATGGTCGAGGCAGGCGCTATGGAGACTGCCCGCTTTGACATGAAGGTTAGAAAAACCAGCTTTGGGACCAAGACCATACACTTTCCGGGAACAGAGTTTGCTCAAAAAGGAAAGCACTTTTATGTTGCCGAGGAGGTTTCCCTGGACCGTGTCCTGGGTCCGGCGTTCTGGATCTCCACCGTTGTTTTTATCCTTGCCTATGTCCTGATCGCCTTTGAGCTCCTGCACCGTACCATTGCTGCCATGCTGGGAGCTGCGCTCATGATGTGCATTTCATACACAATCGGTACGGTGGCTCCCGAGTGGCGCATCTTTTCCTTTGAGCGCGCCATCGCTGCCCTTGACATGAACGTGGTCTTTCTTTTGATGGGAATGATGATCATCGTGGGGGTTTTGAAAAATACCGGTGTCTTTCAATGGTGCGCCTATATCTCTTACAAGGTGGCCAAAGGCAAGGTCTTTGTATTGACGGTCATTTTGATGATCTTTACGGCGGTTTCTTCGGCGTTTCTGGATAATGTTACCACCATGCTGCTTCTTACGGGTGTTGCCATCGAGATATCCATTTCATGCAATCTCAATCCACTCTATTTGCTGATCCCGTTGGTCCTTTCCTCTAACGTCGGTGGTACGGCGACTCTCATAGGGGATCCGCCCAATATCATGATCGGCTCCTATGCGGGCCTTAGCTTCATGGACTTTGTGATAGCGCTCGCCCTGATATGCGTGGCCTCCATGATTGCCATGTTCGTTTACACGAAAGTGGTCTGGGGCAAGGCTTATGCGACGTCCCAGGCATCGGTTGCCAATGTTGAAGAATTTACTGCCGAGCTAAAGGAAAAATACAAGATCTATGACCCCACATTGCTCACCTACGGATTGATTATTCTCGGTTTTACAGTCTTCCTCTTCCTTTCTCATGGTTACTGGCACATGGAGGTGAGTGTTGCGGCCCTTATAGGCGCGAGCGTCCTGTTCACGGTGGGCGTTGTCACCGGAAAGGTGGATTTGCTCCACTTGATCGAAAAAGATATTGAGTGGCCAACGCTCATGTTCTTTATCTTCCTATTTGTCCTGGTAGGCGCGGTGGAAGAAGCAGGGCTCCTTGCGGTTATTGCGGACTGGATACTTAATGTTTCAGGCGGAAACTATCTCATGTCCATGACTTTGATCCTGTGGGTGGCTGCCATTATGTCCGCCTTTGTGGACAACATCCCGTTTACGGCCACCATGCTCCCCATTGTGGCCTATCTCACCAAGGTTATTCCGGGCGCTGAGAACACCCTGTGGTGGGCCCTGGCCCTGGGGGCGTGTTTCGGCGGCAACGGAACCATTATCGGCGCTTCGGCAAACGTGGTCACAATGGGTATTGCCGAGTCCAAGGGATACAAGATATCCTTTGGCGGATTCATGAAGACAGCATTTCCGTACATGATCATAAGCATTATCATCTGCCAGGTGTGGCTCATGCTATTTAAGCCGGCGTAGAAACAGGCAACTAAAGCCGTAACACACGAAAAGCCCGACCTCTTTATGAGATCGGGCTTTTTTGATGCTGAAGAACTCTTGCGGTAACCGTTCACGGTTACAAATAAATGAACATCGAACATCGAACGTCCAATCGCTCGACCTTGAGGCTCTCGACAGGCATCGAATGTTGAATGGGAAAACACGTGGCGCAAGCGCCTGCGTTGCGCGGAGGAAACAGAAGAATTAATTAAGATTTTCGTTACGAGTATCAAAACGGCCGTTCGACAGGCCGTTCGACAGGCTCACGGTCCCGAGC
>JAFGFW010000055.1 GCA_016930875.1 Deltaproteobacteria bacterium
CAAAGAACGACTCGAGAACATTTGCGGCATAACGTACCCGCAAATATTTGTAAAAAAACTCTTGACTTTTACCGGAACAACTAAAATACCTAAATGTAGATAACGGGGGAGAAGCAGAGATGTAGGGGCGGGCATTATGCCCGCCCGAATTGCTTTTTACGAAACCGTCATGCGAAAAAAAGCTACTTCTTATCAGCCAGTACTGCATGGGCAGCTGCGAGCCTGGCAATGGGGACGCGGAATGGCGAACAGCTCACGTAATCGAGGCCGATCCGATGACAGAATATGACCGAATTCGGCTCTCCGCCATGCTCCCCGCAGATCCCGATTTTGAGATCCTTGCGTGTGGCACGGCCCCTTCTTACGCCAATCTCCATGAGTTGCCCAACGCCCGGCTGATCGATAGCCTGAAAGGGGTCATCGGGAAGGATCTTTCTCAGGACGTAGTCGGGCAGAAAAGTGCCGGCATCGTCGCGGGAATATCCAAAGGCCATCTGTGTCATGTCGTTGGTGCCGAATGAGAAGAACTCGGCATCCCGAGCGATCTCATCTGCCGCAAGAGCTGCCCGTGGCACCTCGATCATAGTCCCCACCATGTACTTGAACTTTGTTCGGGATTTCTTCATGACCTCATTGGCCACCCTGTCGATGATAGCCTTCTGATCGTTGAATTCTGCCGCTATTCCCACCAGGGGTACCATGATTTCCGGCAAGACCTTGATCTTTTCTTTGCGGCACTTGACAACTGCTTCAAAGATCGCCCGGGCCTGCATGGCTGTAATTTCAGGATGGGTGATCCCGAGCCGGCAACCCCGGTGGCCGAGCATGGGATTGAACTCAGACAGAAAATCGACCTTGGCAGCCACGGCCTTTACAGGAAGGCCGAGGCGTGCGGCCAGCTCCTTTTGTGCAGACTTTTCATGGGGGACAAATTCGTGCAAAGGGGGATCCAGCAGCCTAATGGTTACAGGACGGCCTTTCATGGCCTTAAAGATACCATAGAAATCCTTGCGCTGCATGGGCAGCAATTTGGCCAGGGCCTTTTCGCGGCCCTGGGTATCCTCGGCCATAATCATTTCGCGCATGGCCCAGATGCGCTCGCCAAAAAACATGTGTTCCGTTCTTGTAAGTCCGATCCCCTCTGCGCCCAGTGCAATGGCGACCTTTGAGTCTTCAGGGGTGTCTGCATTTGTCCGAACCCCGAGGCGTCGAACTTTATCCGCCCAGGCCATGAGTTTCTTGTAAGCAGGGTTTTTCCCCGGGCCTGTGGCCACCAGTGGCAGCTTGCCTTTGTATATAACTCCTTTGCTCCCGTTCATGGTGATCCAGTCGCCCTCTTTCATGACCTTGCCATTGAAATTTACGGTTTTCTTCTTGAGATCAATACTGGTGATGTCGCCGCATCCCACAATGCAACACTTGCCCCAACCCCTTGCAACCAGGGCAGCATGGCTCGTCATACCACCCTTTGATGTCAAAATGGCCTGGGCAGGTTTCATGCCGTGGACGTCCTCCGGCGAGGTTTCTTCCCGGACCAGGATCACCTTTTCGCCCTTATTGCCAAGTTCTTCGGCCTTGTCTGCTGTGAGGACAATCTGGCCAACCCCGGCGCCGGGGCCGGCTGGAAGCCCGGCGCCGAGCTTGGCTGCAGTTTTTTCTGCATTGATATCTATCATGGGATGGAGAAGTTCTTCAAGCTGCTCGGGTCTTACGCGGGAAACCGCCGTCTCCTTTGATATGAGCCGTTCCTTTACCATGTCAACAGCCATTTTAATGGCAGCCGGACCGTTTCGTTTCCCGACACGCGTCTGAAGCATATAAAGCACGCCATTTTGAATGGTGAACTCGATGTCTTGCATGTCTGTGTAATGAGTGTCGAGCTTGTCCCTGATGTCATCAAGTTCCTTGTAAAGACCTGGCATGGTTTTTTGAAGCGTTGGCAGGTGCCGGTTTGTGACTACCTTGGAAACGTTATTGATGGCAAAAGGGGTTCGTATGCCGGCAACCACGTCTTCTCCCTGGGCATTGATCAGCCATTCTCCGTAGAAGTTGTTGTCACCCGTGGCCGGGTTGCGGGTGAAGGCCACACCTGTTGCGCAATCATCTCCCATGTTTCCGAATACCATGGTCTGCACATTCACTGCCGTTCCCCAATCGTCCGGCAGTTTTTCGATCCTGCGGTAGGACACGGCTCGTTTGCCAAACCATGAGAGAAAGACCGCGTCAATAGCTCCCCAGAGCTGTTTCATGGGATCATCCGGAAAGGGTTTGCCAAGGACTTTCTTGACGGTTTTCTTGAACTGGACAGTGAGAGACTTCCAGTCATCTGCTGTGAGGTCCAGGTCTGTTTCGTATCCCTTTTTCTCTTTTACCTTATCTATAAGGCCCTCGAGTTGAGCCCTGATTCCGTTGCCTTCTTCCGGTTCAATGCCTGCGGACTTTTCCATAACCACGTCTGAGTACATGGCAATCAGACGACGGTAGGCATCGTAGACAAAACGCGGGTTGCTCGTTTTCTTGATTAGGGCAGGTATCGTTTTGGTAGTTAATCCCACGTTAAGCACAGTTTCCATCATGCCGGGCATGGAAGCACGGGCGCCAGATCGTACACTGAAAAGGAGTGGGTCTTGCGTATCTCCGAATTTTTGTTTCATCAGTTTTTCGACTCTGGCAAGGCTTGCCTCCACTTCCTTCATAACGCCGGGCGGGTACTTTTTCTTCCGTGCGTAGAACTCGTTACATGCTTCCGTAGTAATCGTGAATCCGGGCGGCACGGGCATGCCGAGGTTGACCATTTCGGCAATGTTGGCGCCTTTTCCACCGAGAAGGTTTTTCATGGTCGCGTTGCCGTCTGCCTTGCCACCACCAAAAAAATAGACGTACTTAGTGCTTTTTTTCATCACCGACACTCCCTTCTGTGAGAATTTTCTGCCAGTGAAACCTGACGGCTTCACAAAAAGTCCATTTCGCGAAAACCATGCTTACAATAATGCTTGCGGGAAATCAAGCACTTAAAATGAGATAATTTGGCTATATGGAAAAAACGTTGCGAGGAAGGTGGGGTCCGTAGACGTGTTGCTAAATGCTGGTGATTATGGTAACAGGTACATCATAATTATCACCTTATCGCAAACCGCTTACACAGGGTGTCTTCGTGGTCTTGTTTTAGTGTGATCTTCTTCCCGAAAAGTGTGTGGATTTTTTTCGGGGGAGGCAAAGGTCGCAATGCCATGAGCCTGCTTAAGAGAAAGGTGCATGTGTTCATCGTCTCTGATGCCACAGGCCTTACGGCTGAAAGGGTTATCAGCGCCGTTCTCGTTCAATTCAAACAGATCAAACCCGTGTTCAAAAGATTTCCCTACATCAAGACAAAAGAGCAAATAGAAGACATCTTCAGAAGAGCCGAGGACTTCGAGGGGATTGTGATCTACTCGCTGGTCTCTCAAGAACTCCGGAGATGGATTCGTGGGGAAAAGAGGAAAAGGAGCGTTCATACCATAGATCTTCTTGGTCCTCTCTTGGAACGGATGGGAAGACTCTGGAACATGATGCCTGCTTTTCGTCCCGGGCTGTTGAAAGGGCTGGGAGAGGAATCGATCCGTCTTGCCGAAGCGATTGACTTCACATTGAAACACGATGACGGGCAAGGGATAGAGACTTTAGGCAAAGCAGACCTTATCATACTTGGAGTTTCCAGGACTTCAAAGACGCCTACAAGCCTTTATCTTTCATGTAATCATAATCTGAAGGTCGCCAATGTCCCTATTGTTCGAAACATGGAACCTCCGAAGAAAATTTTTTCTCTTAAGAGACGAAGGGTAGGGCTTACCATCGCTGCGGAAAGACTGGCCTTCATAAGAGAAAAGAGGCTTAAGTATGCAGGGTCAACTGATTACCTGGATATTGCCTCTATCAAGAAGGAGCTGGCGTACAGCCATGAGATATTCAGTGAGATAGACGGATTGGAGGTCGTAGACGTAACGAACAGTTCCATAGAAGAGATTGCCAACAAGATTATGTAGTGAAAAGGGGAGGGTGGTGCTATGAAGAAGAGCGATTTTGTGCTGTGGTTTAAGGATCTGGGAAGGGAAGACATCCTGCTTGTCGGCGGCAAATGCGCCAATCTCGGTGAACTATTGGGCAAGATTGAAGTCCCTGTACCCAATGGTTTTGCCGTCTCGGCACACGCATACGAGGTTTTTTTGAAAAAGACGGGGGCAGGCAAAAAGATTAGCGCTTTGCTTGCCGACGTTGACACATCCGACATGGACTCCCTTCAAGCCACTTCCCGCAAGATCAGAAAACAGGTGGAAACTCTTCCCATGCCCAAGGAGATGGAAAAGGCGATTCTGAAGGCATACCAGAAGCTTTGCAAGATGGTCGGCAAGAAGAGTGTCGCCGTGGCCGTACGGTCTTCTGCGACGGCCGAGGATCTGCCGGGCGCCAGTTTTGCCGGCCAGCAGGACACCTTCCTGAACGTGACCCAGAAAACCCTTCTGGACAATGTGCAACAGTGCTGGAGCTCTCTGTTTACACCCAGAGCCATTGTCTACCGCAAGGAAAAGGGTTTTTCGCACGAGGAGGTCCTCATCAGTGTCGCGGTGCAGGAGATGGTTTTCTCCGAGGCGTCCGGTGTCATGTTCACGCTGGAGCCGGTCAGTGGCGAGAAAAACAAGGTGGTGATCAATGCCTCCTGGGGCCTGGGCGAAGCCATTGTAAGCGGTCAGGTAACCCCTGACGAGTATGTCGTGGAAAAGGACTCTTGCCGGATTCTCGAGAAACAGGTCTTCAAGAAGGATAAACAGATCGTATCCGACAGGAAAGGGAGCACCAAATGGGCCTCGGTCCCAAAAAGCATGAAGGATACGCCGGCATTGAGTGATGAAGCCATTATTCGCTTGGCACAGTACGGCGTGCAGATAGAGAACCACTACGGGGTCCCTCAGGACATTGAATGGGCCGTTGACTCCGATGGGCGAATCTTCATTCTTCAAGCAAGGCCTGAGACCGTACACGGGGCCGAGGGAGCGGGAAAAAGACAGGAAGGGGGCGATTTTGTGGAACAGGATATACTTGTTCGGGGAATGGGTGTCAGTCCAGGCCGTGGATCGGGCCGGGTAAAGGTGATACTGGACATCTCGGATATTTCAAAATTTCAAGAGGGAGATGTTCTGGTTACAGAGATGACTACGCCTGATTGGGTTCCTGCTATGAAGATAGCCTCTGCGGTGGTGACGAACCTGGGTGGCAAGACATGTCATGCTGCCATAGTAAGCCGGGAACTGGGTGTCCCGTGTGTGGTTGGCTGCGAAAATGCTACAAAGGCGCTGCAAGACGGCCAGGTGGTCACGGTGGAGGGCCAGAGGGGTCTTGTCTTTAAGGGGGCTTCCGTTGAGAAGGAGGACAGGGCTGCGGCGACACCTGTGGATCTGTCAGGTCAGGCGATAACTGCTACGAAGGTGTATGTCAATCTCTCAATTCCTGAGATCGCCAAGAAGGTGGCCCAGGAGACCAACGCGGACGGCGTGGGTCTGCTCAGGGCCGAACACCTGATGCTCAGCATTGGAAAACATCCGAGGCTCCTCATGGAAGAAGGCGGAGACCAGGTCATGGTGGATACCTTTGCCCGCGGCATAGGACAAGTCGCTGAGGCATTCTTCCCTGGACCCGTGGTTTACAGATTCCTTGATTTCAAGCCTGACGAATTTCTGGAATTGCCCGGCGGGGAAAAGTACGAACGAGACCATGTAGGCCCCAACCCGATGATCGGGTACCGGGGACAATACAGGTACATAAGAGAGGATGACATCTTCAGGCTTGAGCTACAGGCCATCAGGCAGGCTAGAGAGACCATGGGCTTTACGAACATCTGGGTTATGCTCCCCTTTGTCAGGACCCTCAAGATCTTCAAGGCGGCTGTCAATATCATGCGTGAGGAGGGATTGGACCATCGGGGCAATCCTGATTTTCAACTCTGGATCATGGTGGAGGTTCCGAGTGCCTGCTTTGTGATCGACGAATTTTGCAAAGAGGGAATAGACGGCGTGAGTTTCGGCACCAATGATTTGACGATGCTCGTCCTTGGTGTCGACCGAAATGACACATCCGTGCAGGAGCTTTATGATGAGCGGGATCTGGGAGTGCTGAGGGCCATAGGTTATACGATGGCCATATGTAAGAAACATGGCGTGACCACATCCATCTGCGGACAGGCCCCCAGCGTCTATCCGGATTATCTGGAATTCATGATCCGGTGTGGCTGTACTTCCATTTCAGTTAACCCTGACACGGTTGTGGCATCCAGGCGAAGTGTGGCCATGGTGGAGCAAAAAATTCAGATGGAAAAGGCCCTGGGGATGGTATCCAAGCCCAAGATAGCAAAGATACCCATGGAGAAAATATCCTTCTGGAAGTTTGTGGAAGATTAAACCGTGCGCCATAGCTGTAGTAGCTTAGTAGACTACATTGCCGGCCGATACAGTTTCGGGGCCGAGATTGGCATTGGGCATTTTCCCGATGTCGCCCTCGCCCTTGCGCAGAGAGGCCTTCGGGTTTTTGCTACGGATATTAAGCCCATCTTGCACGATGGGGTGAAGGTCATAGTGGACGATATCACCCAGCCGGATGTGTCTCTGTATACCGAGGTGTCGCTTATCTATTCCTTGAGGCCGCCACCGGAGTTAGTGCCTTATATGCGCCGGCTGGCAAAGGTCATTGCAGCGGACTTGGTCATCAAGCCTCTTGCGTCTGAATACCCAGGAGGACAAATGATTTCCGGGGGAAACACCACGTTTTTCTTGTGGAACAATCCATGAAAAGGAAAAAAGGCACAACAAAGAGACCTCCTTCGGAGGCCAAGACCATTTACCTGATTGGAGAAGGTACAGGGGAGACCGTTAGCAAGATCACCAGGGCATCGCTGGCACAGTTCAGGTGCGAGCAAATCAAGGTCAAGACCTTTTTCCAGGTCAAAGAGAAACGACAGATCGGCCGTATTATAAAGGAGGCTGCAGAGGATAAGGCGCTCGTGGCCTTCAGCATGGTTGAGGCGCCCCTGCGGGATTTCTTGCTCGAAAAGGCCGGTCGCATGGGGATTGAGGCCATTGACGTTATCGGTGATTTTATTATGCACCTGTCTACGTTCCTGGGGGAAAAGCCCATGGAGATCCCAGGACGACAGCATGCCTTGGATGAAGAGTATTATCGACGCATCGAGGCAATCAACTTTGCCGTCAAACATGACGATGGAAAGCTGCCCCAGGGTTTGAGACTTGCCGACCTGATTCTGGTAGGCCTTTCCAGAAGCGGCAAAACGCCTCTGTCGGTCTATCTGGCCCATCAGGGATGGAAGGTTGCCAACGTTCCCCTTCATCCTGATATGAAGGCACCCGAAGATCTCTTCCAAGTGGAGCAGCGCAAGATCTTTGGCCTAATCATCAATGTGGAAAACCTTGTCAAGGTCAGAGAGGCAAGGCTTACGCAACTGGGGCTTACTTCCTATGCCAAGTATGCCGATCCCGTGAAGATAGCCGACGAAATTGAGTGGTGTGAAGCGTTCTTCAAACAAAACCCGCGCTGGCGAATCATGGATATTTCCAACAAGGCCCTTGAGGAGGCAGCCGCAAGCATTATCAATGCACACCTGAGCGGCAAAAGGCTAGACTGATGCATTCAGGGTTATTGTGTCTTACGTACCCATTTCCCATGAAGCAAGATATTTTTTTTGTTCGCTTGTTAAGGTATCGATAGCAATATTCATGGCTGCCAGCTTTTCTTTGGCAATCTTTTTGTCGATTTCTTCTGGGACAGGATATACCTGAACCGGAAGTGGTTTCTTTCTCTTGACCATATACTCGATGGAAAGGGCCTGATTGGCAAAGCTCATGTCCATTACGCTGGAAGGATGTCCCTCTGCCGCGGCAAGATTTACCAGACGTCCTTCCCCGAGCACATTAATTCTCCGGCCGCTTTTCAAGAGATGTTCCACCACGAAGGGGCGGAGCTTGCGCTTCTTTTTTGTTATGGCTTCAAGGCCGGGCAGGTCTAATTCCACATTGAAATGTCCTGAATTACAGACAATGGCCCCGTCCTTCATGAGCTTGAAATGTGATTGGCTAATGACATTGATGTCTCCGGTGAGGGTGCAAAATATGTCGCCGATTTTGGCGGCAGATTTAATAGGCATTACGGAAAATCCGTCCATAACCGCTTCCAGCGCCTTCAATGGATCGACTTCCGTGACAATGACATTGGCCCCCATGCCTCTTGCCCGCATGGCCACTCCGCGGCCGCACCAGCCGTAGCCGGATACGACAAACGAGCTTCCCGCAAGAAGACGATTGGTTGCTCTGATAATGCCGTCAACCGTGCTTTGTCCGGTGCCGTATCTGTTGTCAAAGAGGTGCTTGGTGTTGGCGTCGTTCACAGCGATGATGGGGTATCTGAGGACCCCGGCAGAAGCCATGCTTCTCAGACGGATGATCCCGGTGGTGGTCTCCTCCGTGCCGCCCCGGACAAGGTCCAGAAGTTCCTTACGCTCCGAGTGAAGCGTGTTTACCAGGTCAGCTCCGTCATCCATGGTGTACATGGGTTTCAGGTCAATGACCGCATGAATATGCTTGTAATAGGTCTTATTGTTTTCCCCTGTTATGGCAAAGACCGGGACCTTGTCATGCTTAACAAGGGATGCCGCCACGTCATCCTGTGTGCTAAGGGGGTTGGAAGCGCACAGCCTGAGATCTGCACCCCCTGCCTTAAGAGTCTGCATAAGAGCTGCGGTTTCCGTGGTCACGTGAAGGCATGCCGCGAGACGTATCCCTTTCAAGGGTTTCTCCCTTGAAAACCGGGCTTTGATCCGTTCCAGGACCGGCATGCTTTGCTTGGCCCATTCAATGCGGAGTTTTCCGTCCTTTGCCAGTTTTAGATCTTTCACGTCGCACTGCATGTAAGCATCCTTTCTTTTTTACTTCTTGCTTCTTTTCTTGGAGGCTTTCTTTATGCCCGACTTTTCTATCAGCACGTCCACCATGTTGGTTTTTTCCCATGTGAAATCCGGATCATTCCGTCCAAAGTGCCCGTAGCACGAGGTTTTCTTGTAGATGGGCCGCAGGAGGTCCAAATATTCGATCATCGCCGCGGGCCTGAGGTCAAATACCTCATTGACAATCTCGCAAATCCGCTTCCGGGGAATGACCTCGGTCCTGAAAGTATCCACGAGTACTGAGACAGGCCGCGCCACACCAATGGAGTATGCAAGCTGTACCTCGCACTTCCTGGCAAGACCGGCCGCCACAATATTCTTGGCCACGTGTCTTGCCATATAAGAAGCGCTTCGGTCCACTTTGGATGGGTCTTTTCCTGAGAAACACCCTCCTCCGTGACTCCCCTGGCCACCGTAGGTGTCCACAATAATCTTCCGGCCGGTCAGACCGCAATCTCCCATGGGGCCGCCGACCACGAAACGCCCTGTGGTATTAATAAAGTACTTAGTGTCGCCATCGATCATTTTTTTGGGCACAACTTTCTTGATAACTTCTTCGATGATTGCTTTCTTTAGCTCTGAATACTTGATGTCCGGACTGTGCTGGGCCGCAACCACAACGGTCTCTACACGTTTGGGGTTGCCGTTCTCATATTCAATGGTAATCTGAGTCTTTCCGTCCGGGCGAAGAAAATCGAGAGACCCGTTCTTGCGCACCTGTGCCAGGCGCATGGCCAGCTTGTGGGCATAACATATGGGCATGGGCATCAGTTCAGGAGTTTCATCGCAGGCATAGCCAAACATGAGACCCTGATCTCCGGCCCCCTGCTCCTTGGAAGGACCTTTTCCGTTTACCCCCATGGCAATGTCAGGAGATTGGTGATCAATGCTGGTGACTACAGCGCACGTTTCCCAATCAAAACCCATGCTTGAAGAATGGTAGCCGATGTCCCGAATCGTCTCCCTGACAACATGAGGCATGTCCACATAACAAGTCGTTGTGATTTCTCCGGCTATAAAGGCAAGACCCGTGGTCACCAGGGTCTCGCAGGCCACCCTGGCCTTGGGGTCTTTTTCCAGCATAGCGTCCAGGATAGTGTCTGATATACGATCCGCTACTTTGTCCGGATGTCCTTCAGTTACGGACTCTGAAGTAAACAAAAAGTCTCTCTTGCTCATGTGTCCCCCTTTATCTTATTGGCCTCATCCACGAAGATGACGGCCGGCCTGAAATCTCCCATGCTTTGGTCATCCATAACCGTATAACAGGTAATAATTATCAGGTCTCCCCGGGCGCCTTTTCGGGCTGCCGCACCCCTTAACGCAATGGTTTGCGATCCGGACGGCTCTTCTATGGCGTAGGTCTCGAATCGATTGCCATTACTAATGTTATAGACCTGAACCAGTTCATAGGGGAGGATATCTGCTGCGGTCATGAGGTCAGCGTCGATTCCGAGGCTTCCCTCATAGTTGATATCGGCATCAGTGACAGTTGCGCGATGGATCTTGGATTTCAGAAAAGTACGAATCATAACAAAATTGCTCCGTAGTTTTGTTTACGGTGTCAGTATGGCATTGTCTATCAAACGGGTCCTGCCCACCCACACGGCCAGAGCCATCAGGCTTGGCCTGTCAACACGTTCCACGTCTTCAAGGGTATCCGGGTCACAAAGTGTTACGTAATCGACCTTGGTATCAGGATATGAGACGATAAGCCTTGATGCTTCCTCAATGAGTTTCCCGGCATCCTTGGTTTCCTGGGCCACCAGTTCTTGAGCCAGTTGAAGGGACTGATAAAGAGCCAGAGCAGAACGCCTTTGTTTTTTGGACAAATACGTATTTCTGGAACTCATGGCCAGGCCATCTGCCTCTCGCACAGTAGGGACCCCGACAATCTTTATGTGGTAGCTCAAATCCCGTGCCAAACGCCGGATAACCGCCAACTGCTGATAATCCTTTTTTCCGAAAAGAGCAACATGTGGTTTCACAATGTTAAAGAGTTTAGCTACCACGGTAGCAACACCCCGAAAATGGTCTGGTCGCGACAGGCCGCACAAACGCCGTGGGAGCGTTTCCAGGTTGACATACGTCTCATGCCCTCTGTCATACATGGTATTTGCTTCCGGGGCAAAGACCACATCTACCCCTACGGATTCGGCCAAACGAATGTCCTGATTCAACTCCCTAGGGTATGTCTGATAATCTTCCGTTGGACCAAACTGTGCTGGATTGACAAAGATGCTGACAACGAGGGCATCTCCATGTTTTCGTCCCTCACGCATCAGTGCGAGATGTCCGTCGTGAAAGCAGCCCATTGTGGGAACAAAAGCGATTGTCTTTCCTTCATGCAGGAGGCGATTTGCCTCTTGCTGCATGCGATCTATCTCCTTAATGACCTTAATGCGTCCCTCCAAATACCAGAAGATTATTTTTTTAATGCCATTATGCAAGAATGTCAATGGCCTTGGTTGGAAAACTGGTAACTTCTGGAAAAGTCCGAGTTATGCGGTTAGCATAGACATCGGCATTTAAGGTCTTCCACTCCGAGTGGTATCTTTTTTCGTAAGCGTTCACAGGTTCAGATTTTGGTGAACCCTGAACCTGTGAACCATTGAACCCGTGAACGGTTACCTTCTTTCAATCCTTGAGCAGGTTCGCCAGAGTGACAAATTCCTGTACACTTAGAGTCTCTGCTCGTCTTCGCGGATCAATGTTTGCCAGATCGAATGCCGCCAATACCCGGCGTTCTTCAAGCCCAAGATCGCTGTTCACTAAGGCGTTCTTGAGCATCTTTCGCCTTTTTCCAAAAGCTGCGCGAATTATCCCGGAAAAAAAAACCTCGTCTGTTGCACGAAAAGGCGCTGAGTCGAAAAACTCGACGCTCACAACTCTCGAATCGATTTTCGGCCTTGGATAAAACGAAGAGGCCCCTACATGGGCTATAGGGTAAACCTTGGCACAATATTGGATCAAAACAGATAGTCTGCCGTAAGCCTTGGTCCCTGGTTTGGCCAGGAGACGTTCGGCAACCTCTTTCTGAAACATGAGAACGGCACGATCGATAGACTCGCGGAAATTGATCAAATGTATCAGGATCTGAGACGAGATGTGATATGGAAGGTTGCCAGCCACTTTCAGCGGCCGATCTGATGCTTTAGCCAGGTTGTTGATGTCACACCGGAGGATGTCCTTTTCAATAACGGTCACATTGGATACACCTGCGGCCAGGATCTCGTTTCTGAGCAGCGTGGCAAGCTTTCTGTCTGACTCCACTGCCAGCAAGTGATTAACCCGCCCAGACAAAGGGACGGTCAGGGCCCCGAGCCCTGCGCCTATCTCAAGGACTGTGTCGTTTGAGCCGAACTGGCTCTGTCTGACGATCATGGTGGCGACGTTCGGATCGGCCAGGAAGTGCTGGCCCATGGATTTTCTGGGATGTATTGCCCATGCCTTCAGAAGTATGCTCGGAGCAGTCATGCGCCTTTTATCTCGAAGCACGTTCGAACGTTTTTATTCGCCTTCGCCGTAATACCCTGCAGCGCACCGTCGCCCAAGCTATGGCGCGTCGGCGACTTGCTGCGGGGAGCTTTATTTCATAAGGCTGAAATGATACGAATTCCAAAATATGCCCTACCAATCTCATGCCGGACGGCCCGCATAGTGGACTGCGGCGCGAAACCCCAAAGGGTGGCCGGCATCAAAGGCCGCACCTTCGAGGAGAACCCCCATTAGTTCGCCCTTTTTGATAAGGATATGATGGATAGGCACATCATCTACCTCACCTGTGGCTTTGGAGCGTATGGTTTCCACCAGGTCGAAATATTCCGGCAGATAGATCCCTCCCCCAAAGCCCTTATGAACCTCCGCACCCCGCTCTATGGAAAGGAGGGGCTCCCTTTTCTTGTCAGAAAGCGATGTAATAGCAAAGCAGCGCTCCACAGGTGCGTTGGCGTCTAGCAGGCCGACATTGCCAAAGCGCTGAACATCATGACCCTTTATGAGCACTGTTCCGATTACATTCTGGCCGTATGTGTGAAATGCTTCCATCAACTGTTCTGCAAATGGTTTGTCCGAAAAGAGAAGACAGTCCGGCATAATGCAAAGAAAAGGTTCATTACGTACGAAATCTTGAGCTAGCGCCACAGCATCAGCGACCCCTCTGGGCTCGTCCTGGTTAAGAAAAACCGTGTTGCACGCTTTCAGTTTTCTGTAGAACGCGGTATCCCAGTGAAAGGGAAAAAGCGGGGGAGGCCAGCTTCCGGTGATAAAATCTTTGAGCAGCGGCTTGCGATGACTCGTAACAATGCAGAAGTCGAAAATGCCGGATGCCATGTACATTTCGAGTGTATGCTGAATCATGGGTTTTCCCCCTATTGGGAGGAGTTCCTTGGGGATATCATTAGTGAGTGGAGCCAGACGAGTCCCTAATCCAGCAACAGGGATAACGGCTTTTGTTAAGTATTCGGACACGGAAACGGACATAACATGTTTGCCCGCAGCTTTCAATCGTTGGACGGGATGCCAGATACCGGATACCGGATGCTGGATGGCAATTTTCAGGCGATTTTCAAGGATTGACAGTTAACGCGATTTTCTGCTATATAAACAGTTTTTTTATGAAAATCTGCCCTTTTGGAGTTTCATTATGACCAAGGATACCAAGAGGGTCCTGCTAACCGGAAACGATGCTGTGGTTGAAGGACTCTGTTGCGCTGCTGGGAACAAGAGGCGCATTGTGTACGCAGGTTATCCCATCACCCCTGCGTCAGAGGTTGCCACCCGTGCTTCTGTAGTTCTCCCAAAACACGGTGGGGCCTTTATTCAGATGGAAGATGAGATCGCCTCAATTCAGGCCATTTCCGGAGCAGGTCTCACAGGGGCAATTGCCGTTACGGCTACTTCAGGCCCCGGCTTCAGCTTGATGTCCGAGGGCCTCGGCTTTGCGGCCATGATTGAATCGCCCGTTGTTTGCGTTAACGTCCAACGAGGTGGACCGTCCACTGGCATGCCAACATGGATGGGGCAAGGCGACATGATGCAAGCGAGATGGGGTACTCATGGAGAAAGACCCGTGATTGTGCTCGTACCGAACTCTGTTCAGGAGACCTTGCTTTTGACTTATGAGTCATGCAGGCTTTCTCAGGAGTATTCGATGCCCGTGGTTTTGATGTTGGATGAGATTATAGGGCATATGGAGGAACCGATCTCCATCCCTGAGCTTCCTGCCATACCACTTGATCCAGATTTTGAGATCATAGGCAAGGGGCATCGCCTCCATCGAACCGGTCTTACGCATGATCTTCAAACCAATCTTCCCAGGATTAATCCTGATGCAGAAGAACAACTGGTTCGACATCTGCTCGATAAGGTCAAGAAGAACGCAAAAAAGATCGTCAAGTATGAAACCTGCGGGGACCTGGCAAAGGCCGACGTAGTCATTATCTGTTATGGGTCCGAATCTCGATCGGTCGAGGCCGCCGTGAAACAGGCTCGCAGAAGGAATTTGAACGTGGCCATGATTCGGCTCATCACAGCCTGGCCGTTTCCGAAAGATTTTCTTCAAGAGCTTGATAGAATACACAGGGTGTTTGTGGTGGCAGAAATTAATGCTGGACAGATGCGAGTCGAGGTTGAACGCTACATAAAGAAAGGTACGGTTCAGGGTCTGAACCTCATGGGAGGCAGGATTCATACTCCAGGTGAAATTCTGGATGCTATTAAGACAATTAGTCACTAGTCACTGGTCATTAGTCATTGGCATTAGTAACCGATGCCGGATGCTGGATACCGGATACCTGATGCCAGAAGCGCCGGGAAGAAGTAAGCAGTAGGGAGTACGCAGTGGGCGCCAATGCCCAGTGACCAGCAACGCAGAAGGGAGTCAGACATGCCAAACATGGAGATCAGCCAGCATCCATATGCTGATCTATTGAGAATAGAGATGATGCCAAACATCTGGTGTTCGGGCTGCCGGATCGGGAGGGTCAAAAATGCATTTATAGAGGCTATTCAAAACCTCGGCCACAACGCTGACAAGTGTGTGGTGGTTGCCGGAATCGGATGCTCGTCGCGCATTGCAGGTTACCTTAACCTCGACAGTATACATTCAACCCACGGCAGGGCCATACCCACGGCCCTCGGGGTGAAGCTCGCCAACCCGGAGCTAGTAGTTACTGTGATGGGGGGCGACGGAGATATTCTGGGCATCGGCGGAAATCATTTCCTTGCCATGGGCCGCCACGGCCATGACATGAACGTCTTCTGTATGAACAATTATGGTTACAGCATGACAGGTTTTCAGCATGGACCCACGACCCCCCTCGGGGCCCGGACAATTACTACATCAGGTGGCAGTCCGTATGTGCCGATTAACCCTGTTGCTGTGGCCCTGGCAGCCGGTTACACTTTTGTGGCCCGATCCACATCTTCCCATCCCTATCATCTTATGGACTGTATGATTTCCGCCATGAACAACAGAGGCCCGAGTTTTGTCGAGATATTGATTCCGTGCATGCTCTTTGAGAGGCGCAACAAAATCAAATCACTTGAGGCCTTGTTCTTGGAAAAGGCCAACATCAAAGAGACCCTTAGCGAAGAAGACGTCAATGAAACTGATTATTCAAAGGAGATTAGCCTTGGGATTTTCAGAGATATCCCTGTGCGAGAAAAATCCCAACTGACTCTTGTTAAGCCGACTAAAAAGAAGGCTGCAAAAAAGTATCATGTGAGCTTCAAATCAAGGGACAGCGGCATAAAGCATGTGCAAATTCGAATGGAGGGAACCGGAGGGCAGGGGATTGTCCAGGGGGGCAAGACGTTGATTCACGCGGCCATGAATATGGATCCTAACTTAAATAGTACAATGACAAAACGATATGGACCAGAGATGAAAGGGGGAAGCTGTCTGACGGATGTGATCCTTTCCTCTCAGCCTATTGACTACCCTTTTGTGGAAGTTCCGGACTTGCTTCTCATGATGTCGGATATCGTCAGCAAGGAGCGGGGCGGCGAGGTGGTTGTTAACGACAATGGTACGATTGTTGTGGATGAGTCCATGGTCGATCAGAGTCTGCTGGAGAATGTTGCCGACGGTGTTCAGGTTTTCAAGGTGCCGGCAACCCAGATTGCTCGCGACAATTTCAAGGTTGTGGTAGCTAACAATGTAATGATGGGCTTTGTCGCTAAAATAACATCGATTATTGATAAGGCCTGCCTAAAAGCAGCGATCCTTGGGTCTGCTCCACCCGGGACCGAGGAGATGAACCTGGCTGCATTCGACAAGGGGTACGAATTTGGTGGATCGTGAACGAGCCACAAACGATTTACTAATGACAAATGACCAATAACAACATGGCAGGCCAATTATGAAAACTGGAGTTTCAACTTCGAGATACTGGAACATAGGACAATGTACGATACCTATTGGGAAAGTCGTTATCATAGCGAATTTTTGCAAAGGTGGGGATGACTGTTATGACTGCATAAAATTTTGCCCTGAGAAGGTATTGGAACGAGGCGCCGTGCCTAATGAAAAAGGTTTCTTTCCTCCCATTCTGGTTAACGAGGGGAAGTGCACGGTCTGCGGCAGATGTCAGCTTTATTGCAGTGAAAACGCAATCTTTGTCGAGAAAGTTGGCGAACGGACTGTTACAGCCGAGGAGATAGCAATAAGAGAGGAGAATTAATGATAGATGTTGAATAATCGCATAGGTGTCTTTATATGTCATTGCGGGACCAATATTGCAGGCACGGTGGATTGCCATCAGGTGAGTGCGGCCATAGCCCAAACCGACGTTGCCTTGGTAAGAGAGCATCCCTATATGTGCACCGGGGGACAGGCGCAGATTATTAGCGATATGCGTGAGTACGGTTTAGACAGGATCGTTGTGGCTGCATGTTCTCCCAGGATACATGAAGCAACCTTTCAAGCGGTCTGTACAGTCGGTGGCGTGAATCCACACATGATGGAGATGGTCAATATCAGGGAGCAGTGTTCCTGGTGCCATACTTATGAACCTGATGAAGCTACACAGAAAGCCAAAGACCTTGTGCTCATGGGTATTGAGAGGGTGAAGCTTAACGTTCCGTTAGTCCCTTTGCAGGTTCCTATGACCAAGAAGGGTTTGGTTATCGGGGGCGGCATTAGTGGTATTGAAGCGAGTTTGCAGCTTGCTGGTCTTGGTCACAAGGTGATTTTGGTCGAGAAAAGTCCTACCATTGGCGGGAAAATGGCTCAACTCAACAAGATTTTCCCGGACCAAAACTGTAGCCCGTGAATTCTGGGGCCGAAGATGGTGGATGTCGGTCGGCATCCCAATATTGAGTTGCTCACCATGTGTGAAGTCATTGAAGCCAAGGGGTATGTTGGAAACTTTGAAGTCACGTTAAGAAAACATCCGAGGTACGTGACTGAAGATTGCACTTTTTGCGGCGAATGTTTACAGCGGTGCAATGTATTTGCCGAAGATGAGTTTAACGTGGGCCGTGCCCTGAGAAAAGCGATATATACACCATTCTTGCAGTCTGTTCCCAGGCAGTACGTGATTGACGACAAGGCATGTATCCATTTTTCTGAGGAAGCATGCCAGAAATGTGTAGAAGATTGCAAGAAACATGCAATCGATTTTTCCCAGACTGTTGAAGAGGAAACGCTCCATATAGGCGCAATTATTGCTGCGACCGGCGTAAGACCGTACGACCCAACAGGATTATACGGTTATGGCGACAGCCGATTTCCAGATGTGGTTACGTCTATGGAACTGGAGAGGATGATGTCTCCAGAGGGGCCTACAAAAGGCGAGGTAATCCGACCGTCCACAGGGGAGGCGCCAAGGAGTGTTGCTTTCGTACAGTGCGTGGGTTCCAGGTCTGAGAAAGACGGTGAGTTGTCTTATTGCTCAAAGCTTTGTTGCCCGAATACCATAAAGAACACATTCCTTTTGAAAGAACGCTTGCCGGAGCTTGAAATATACGTATTTCATAATGGTATCCGAACCAGCGGCAACAGGCAGGAGAGAATGTTTCGGGAAGCAAGGGAAGAGGGTGTTGTTTTTGTTAACTCTTTCCCGAAAATCACTGAAGGCCATATCTTGACCTTTTTCAACCCTCTGATCGATCAGCAATGGCTTATGAGAAAGGAGTTTGACCTTATTGTCCTTGCCGTCGGTATTGTACCCACGGCAAAGGAGATCTCACAGGTCTTGGGGATTCCTTTGGGAAAAAGAGGGTTCATCAAGGAAGACAATCAACTCTCTCCTAGCTCTACCCCCACGAATGGAATCTACTTTGCCGGCGCTGTGGGAAGCCCTGCAGACATCAAACAATGCATTGAACAGGCGGGCAATGCAGCTATGCAGGTGTCGAAACATTTTCAAAGAGACGTGGCAGAGCTCTCGTCCATTATAGCTAAGGTGGATCTTGAAAGATGCACAGGTTGTGGCAAGTGCGGCAAGCAATGTCTATTTGGCGCCATTCGAATAGAGGACAAGGTCGCTGTCATCACACAGGCTATGTGCCGTGGATGTGGCAATTGCGTAAACGCTTGTGAGTTTGACGCGATTTCCATAGCAAATCATACTGCTGAGCAAATAGAGGCGCAATTGAGAGCAGCGCTGAGTGAACCAGAAGACAGGATTGTTGTATTTGCCTGCCATTGGTGTTCTTATGCGGGGGCCGATTTTGCAGGCACCAGCAGGCTCCAGTATAGCCCGAACACCAGGATCATAAAAACCATGTGCTCATGCCGGGTAAAGGTGGATCTCATCGAATATGCCTTTGCTTTAGGGGCTCCGAAAGTAATTGTCTCTGGTTGTCATCCCGGAGACTGTCATTACCTTGATAATAATATGTTCACTAAAGGCAGGGTGATGAGGTTAAGGGACAAGCTGAGCAGCAAAGGGATCAATCCTGAAAGATTAATGCTGGAGTGGATTTCAGCTTCTGAAGGGCAGCGGTTTGTTGACGCGATTCAGAGAATGGAACAATTGAGAGTTGATGAAGATGAGGTCGAGATGAGTAAAATGATTTTCAGCCAACCAAAGAAGAAAAGGAGAAAAAAAGAAGACAAGATAAGGTCGCAAAGCGATTTTATTGCTTGACTTTGTCTGGAACTATGCGGTATTTGTATATAATTATTGCACTTGCTCCAACACAAAAGACAGGAGGTCAAACAGTATGAAGAAGAGACGAAAAGCTTACAGCGTGGATGCAATGATGAGGTTCTTTCTTCAATACTACAACATTCCCACAAAGCAAGACATTGAAAAGATCTTGAGCAGAATAGACCGTCTGGAAACGGCCATCAAAGCTGGGAAGGTATCTGGGAGCAGGTCAAGAAAGGCAGGCAAGCCGAAACCCGCTACAGAAAAGAAAGAGGTTGCCAAAGGTCGGGCGAAGATGTCAGCTACGGAGAAGGTTCTGAGTATCCTGAAGCGATCTCCCAAGGGAATTGATGTCTCTGGGCTTAAAGCAAAGTCCGGTTTTGAAGATAAGAAAATTCGCAATATTATTTTCAGGCTTTCCAGGCAGGAGACTATTAGGAGGGTCGGACGAGGCATTTATGCCATGCGGTAATGCGGGGTAGGCACGGGTTAAAGAGGTTGCTTAAAAAAAAGCTTGACAATAGGTTATGCTTTGTTTAGCCTATGAAAAATCTTTGGAATATAGATTAATTATGACACGGATACAGGCCATTACAGGCGTCATTCCAAACGTCATTATCGTAGTAGGGATTATTCTATCCCTGCTACCGGCTGGAGGCTTGGTAATGGTCTAGATTCGCTGACATAGCAATCACAAAAGTCCGTTATCAGGCCGCCTGGTAACGGACTTTTTTTTGCTTCGAACATTGATTTTTTCTAAATTAAGGGTCGTTGCATGAGGGGTTGGGCTATGGAATCAATTCTGGTTTATGACACAACACTGAGAGACGGTTCGCAGGGCGAGAAGATCAATTTTTCTGCTGAGGACAAAGTCCGAATTGCCCAAAAGCTGGATGATGTGGGTTTGCATTACATCGAGGGCGGGTGGCCAGGCTCAAATCCGACAGACACACGCTTTTTTGAACTGGCCAAAGGGATTTCTTTCAAACAAGCACGCCTGGCGGCCTTTGGAAGCACGAGAAGACCTAAAACACCTTGTGAGCAAGACGCGAATCTAAAGGCGCTTGTCGAGTCCGAAACCCCTGTTGTCACCATCTTTGGAAAGAGTTGGGATCTCCACGTCAAGAAGGTTATGGCTAATACTATGAAGGAAAATCTGGCCATGATCTACGACACTGTGGCCTTCCTTCGATCTCACGGTCGAGAAGTGATCTATGATGCCGAACATTTCTTTGACGGTTACAAGAACAATCCGGAATATGCCTCAGAGACGATAGATGCGGCGGTTTCAGCTGGGGCTGATTTTATTGTGCTGTGTGACACAAACGGAGGAACACTTCCGTCAGAGATACAGGAAATCATGGAGCGGGCCTGTCCGAAGATTTCAGCCAAGGTCGGCATCCATGCCCACAACGACTGCGGTCTTGCTGTTGCTAACACGCTGACTGCGGTTCGCCTCGGCTCTGTCATGGTCCAGGGAACTGTGAATGGTTACGGGGAGCGGTGTGGAAATGCGGATTTGACCTCAGTTATCCCCAACCTCCAACTCAAGATGGGGCTTCCATGTGTAAGAGATGAGAATCTGCGCAGGCTTACGGAGCTTTCGCGCTATGTGAGCGAAGTGGCGAACATGACCCCCTTTAACGGGCGCCCCTTTGTGGGAGCAAGCGCCTTTGCCCATAAAGGGGGGATCCACGTAAACGCCATCATGAAGACGCCAAAGGCCTATGAACACATGGAGCCAGAGGCCATCGGAAATGAGCGTCGTGTCCTCATGTCCGATCTATGTGGCAAGAGCAACGTGGATTATAAGGCCCGGGAACTTGGAGTTGAGCTGGGAGGAGATGGGTTTGACAGCAGGAGAATCGCCACGGAGATAAAGCGATTGGAGCACGAGGGGTATCAGTTTGATGCAGCCGAAGGATCATTTGAACTTTTGCTGAAAAGGCTTACGGGTCAGTTCGAACCGCTATTTCACCTGGAATCGTTTCGAGTGGCCATTGAAAAGGATAAGGATCTTCCTTGCAGGGCATATGCTACCATTAAGGTCTGCGTGGGTGATCAACAGGAAATCACTGCGGCAGAAGGAGATGGTCCGGTAAGCGCCCTGGATAATGCCTTGAGGAAGGCCCTGAATAAATTCTTCCTCGTGGATTTAGAAGAGATGCAGCTTGTTGATTTTAAGGTCAGGGTGATTGAGGGTCGGGACGGAACGTCAGCCCGCGTAAAGGTCTTCATCGATTCTCGGGACCAGAAGCGCGTGTGGAGCACCATTGGAGTTTCTACAGATATCATTGAGGCAAGTTGGCAGGCCTTGGAGGATAGTTTTCAGTATAAGCTTTCGCACATTTGATTTGAAAGTCGTGAACAGGGAATCGTCATAAATTTTGTTTCCGGCTTGGCCGGATTAGACATTATTGCAAATAACGTCTCCGGAGGATACGGATGAAAAGTGACAGCGTAAAATCGGGCGTGGAGCGATCTCCTCATCGTGCCTTGTTTAAGGCCATGGGGTATACGGATGAAGAGCTGCGCAGGCCTTTGGTGGGGATTGCAAATTCGGCCAACGATATCATACCCGGCCACGTTGAGCTGGAGCGAATTGTCTCTGCCGTAAAGGCGGGTATCCGCATGGGGGGCGGCACACCTATGGCTTTTGGTACCATTGGGATTTGCGATGGCATTGCCATGAATCACATTGGGATGAAGTACTCTCTTGCAAGCCGAGAGCTGATAGCAGACTCCATTGAGGTGATGGCCATTGCTCATGCCTTTGATGCTATGGTGATGGTCACAAACTGTGATAAGATCGTGCCTGGCATGCTCATGGCAGCAGCTCGGCTGAATTCACCCGCCATTGTGGTGAGTGGGGGCCCTATGCTGGCCGGCACGCATGACAGGAAGAAGGTAGACCTCGTGAGTGTATTTGAAGGGGTAGGGGCTGTCAGATCCGGCAAGATGACTGAGGCGGAACTGGCGAATATCGAAGACACCGCATGTCCCACGTGCGGTTCCTGTGCAGGCATGTTTACGGCCAATTCCATGAATTGCCTGACTGAGGCCATCGGCATGGGACTTCCCGGCAACGGTACCATTCCGGCCGTTATGGCCGCACGCACGCGTCTGGCCAAAGAGGCAGGGATGAAGATAATGATGCTTCTGAAAGAGAAAATAACCCCTCAAAAAATCATGACTGAAAAGGCATTTGCAAATGCCATGGCGGTAGATATGGCCCTGGGGTGTTCTACCAACACGGTTCTGCATTTAATGGCCATTGCCGCGGAGACTGGTGTCAGAATCGATCTTGATGCCTTTAATCGTGTGAGTGAAAAGACAGCCCACCTCTGCAGTCTGAGTCCGGCAGGAAGACATCACATGGAGGATCTGGACCGGGCCGGCGGTGTGGGCGCCGTGATGAAGGAACTATCACGAAAAGGGCTAATCAATGTAAAATGCCTGACTGTTACAGGCAGATCGGTCAAAGAGAATATCGAAGAGAGCCGAATCATGGATAGAAGTGTCATTCGTCCCATGGAAAGACCATATCACAGGCATGGTGGTCTTGCAGCGCTTTTCGGCAACATGGCTCCTTCAGGATGTGTGGTAAAGCAATCTGCGGTGGTGCGACGAATGCTTTGCCATGAGGGACCTGCCCGCGTTTTTGACAGCGAGGAAAAGGCCACCTCTGCCATTATGGCAGGCAGTATTAACAAAGGGGATGTGGTGATTATCCGTTATGAGGGGCCCAAAGGCGGACCAGGGATGCGTGAGATGCTTGTGCCCACGTCTGCCATCTCGGGTATGGGCCTTGATGCAGACGTGGCTTTGATCACTGACGGCAGATTTTCCGGGGGAACCCGTGGGGCCGCCATAGGGCATGTATCACCCGAAGCCATGGAGGGCGGGGCGATTGCCATTGTTAAAAACGGTGACAGGATCGACATCAATATTCCCAAACGGCGAATTACATTAAAGGTTTCTGACAAGGAGATTGAGGAGAGGCTTTCAAAATGGCGTCCTCCCAAGCCCAAGATTTCCAAGGGATATATGGCGCGATACGCTCGCGCGGTGTCATCTGGGGGAGAGGGAGCTGTGGTGAGATGATAGGAATTGAGGAATCTAGAATTGAGGAATTGGCGGAAATCCATTCAATTGCTGAATCGCTCAATTATTTGTGTGTAACAGGAGGAAATAGAGTGAAAACACTTACAGGAGCACAGATCATCATGGCCGTCCTGAAGGAAGAGGGCGTTAAGACCATCTTTGGTTTCCCGGGCGGCGTTATTATTGACATTTTTGACGAGCTCGCCAAGACGGATATACAGCTTATCCTGGTGCGCCACGAACAGGGGGCGGCCCATGCGGCAGACGGCTACGCGCGGGCAAAGAGCAGTGTGGGCGTTTGCCTGGTCACCTCCGGTCCTGGGGCCACGAACACTGTTAGCGGGCTTGCATCTGCCTATATGGATTCTATTCCGGTAGTTGCGCTCACAGGCCAGGTGCCCACCAAGTTAATCGGAACCGATGCCTTCCAGGAAGTCGATATTGTAGGAATCACCCGGCCTTGCACCAAGCACAACTATCTTGTGAAACGTACAGATGACCTTGCCAGAGTACTAAAAGAGGCCTTTCATGTTGCACGATCAGGACGCCCAGGTCCGGTCTTGGTCGATCTTCCCAAGGATGTGAGTCAAGGCAAGGCAAGATACAAACCCTTGCCGAAACCCAAGATGCCCTCCTACAATCCCACGTACAAACCCAATGTTAAGCAATTGCGGCGGGCGGTGGAGCTTGTTAAGAGAGCAAAAAGACCGGTTGTTTTTTCCGGAGGCGGAGTCATCCTTTCAGGGGCATCCAAGGAATTGACCAACTTTGCCAAGAAATTGCACGCTCCTGTCACAGCCTCTCTGATGGGTCTTGGCGGTTTTCCGGGCACCGATCCTCTCTGGCTGGGAATGCTGGGTATGCACGGCACATACCGCGCCAACATGGCGATCGAGGGATGCGACCTCTTAATCGGCATTGGTGTGCGCTTTGATGACAGGGTGACCGGCAAGGTTGAAGCGTTTGCACCAAATGCAAAGATCATCCATGTTGATATCGACCCTACTTCTATCAGCAAGAATATCCCTGTTACGGTCCCAATCGTTGGTGATTGCAGGGCCTCCCTAAGGGAGATTAACGGCCTCCTTGATGATGAAAAGGTGAGGTTTTCCAAGAAAAGCCGCAAACCCTGGCTTGACCAGATAGAAAAATGGAAAAATACCCAGCCATTAAGATATGAACAGGGAGATGCAATAAAACCCCAGTGTGTAGTTGAAAAGCTCTACGAACTGACACAGGGCAAAGCCATCATTACCACTGAGGTGGGACAGAACCAAATGTGGGCGGCTCAGTATTACCACTTTGATAGCCCAAATTGTTTCATTACCTCTGGCGGACTTGGGTGTATGGGTTTTGGTTTGCCTGCTGCCATTGGGGCGCAGGCGGCTTGTCCTGATAGGCTCGTGGTAGACGTGGCTGGAGACGGGAGTATTCAGATGAATATCCAGGAGCTGGCCACGGCCGTGCAATACAACTTGCCGGTGAAGGTGGTTATCTTAAATAACAGGTATCTTGGTATGGTACGGCAGTGGCAGGAACTCTTTTACAAAAAGCGCTACACGGCTACAGACATGGAATGCGCCCCTGATTTTGCGAAGCTTGCCGAGGCCTATGGGGCCTTAGGCCTGAAGGCCACGAAGCCCGAAGAGGTTGTTTCCGTACTCAAGCAAGGGCTCAAGAGCCCGGGTCCTGCCATAATGGACTTTTGGGTGGCTCGTGAAGAAGGTGTGTACCCCATGGTCCCTGCAGGGGCCGCTTTAAGTGAAATGCTTCTAGTCTAAAACGGAGATTACTTATGCAGAAACATACGATATCGCTGTTGGTGGACAATGAGCCGGGGGTGCTTTCCCGGGTGGCAGGCCTGTTTAGTGGCCGCGGTTTCAACATAGAGAGCCTGTGCGTGGCAGAGACCCTTGACCCCCTGGTTTCCCGCATGACACTCGTAACGCGGGGAGACGATGCCGTTGCAGAACAGATTATGAAACAGCTCAACAAGCTCATTAACGTCATGAAGGTCCATGACCTGACCGGAACGGAATATGTGGAGCGTGAAATGGCCCTGGTCAAAGTCAAGACCAAGGCAGATTCCAGGGCGGAACTCTTGAGGATTGTTGATATTTTCAGGTGCAAAGTCGTTGACGTGAGTCCCACGCACTACACGCTCGAAGTGACCGGTACGGCCGAGAAGCTTGCAGCCATCTTGAGCCTTCTAAAGCCCATGGGGGTTAAGGAGATTGCCCGCACAGGGGCGATTGCGCTGGCGAGGGAGAAAAAATAAAATCGCTACGCGATTTTGTAAAACAAGGAGAATACCTATGGCAAAGATCAATTTTGGTGGTGTCTGGGAGGACGTGGTGACCTCGGAAGAATTTTCTTTGGAGAAGGCGAGAGAGGTCTTGGCTGATGAGACTGTGGCAGTGCTGGGCTATGGTGTGCAGGGTCCTGCCCAGGCGTTGAACATGAAAGACAATGGGATTTCGGTCATCGTGGGCCAGCGCGAGGGTGGCAAGTCCTGGGAAAAGGCTGTCCACGACGGTTTTGTGCCGGGCGAGACCCTTTTTTCGTTGGAAGAGGCGGCCGAGCGGGCTACCATAGTCCAGTATCTCATATCTGATGCCGGCCAGATGGCAGCTTGGCCGAGGCTGAAACCGTTGCTAAAAGAGGGAGATGCCCTCTATTTTTCCCACGGTTTTTCCATTGTTTACAGCGATCAGACCGGAGTGGTCCCCCCGAATAACATTGACGTAATTCTGGTTGCTCCAAAGGGTTCTGGAAGAAATGTGCGATTGAATTTCCTGGACGGAAGCGGCATCAACGGAAGTTACGCGGTTTATCAGGATTTTACTGGCCGGGCAAAGGAGAAAGCCATTGCATTAGGCATAGCCATCGGGTCCGGATACCTGTTTCCGACGACCTTCAAAAATGAGGTGTACAGTGACCTGACCGGAGAGCGCGGGGTTCTTATGGGCTGCCTGGAGGGCGTGTTTGAGGCCCAGTACAGTATATTGCGCAAACACGGACACAGCCCCAGCGAGGCATTCAACGAAACGGTAGAAGAGTTGACCCAGAGCCTGATTCGCCTTGTGGCTGAAAACGGCATGGACTGGATGTATTACAACTGCAGCACAACGGCCCAGAGAGGAGCGCTGGATTGGAGGCACAGATTCCGCAATGCGGTCACACCTGTCTTTGAGGAGCTTTACCAGAGTGTCGTTTCGGGACAAGAGACCAAGCTCGTGCTTGAAGCCAACAGTGCGCCGGATTATAGTGAAAGGCTCGCAGAAGAGCTGGAAGAGATGAAAAACTCCGAGATGTGGCAAGCTGGAGCTGCCGTTCGTGGCCTGAGACCGGAAAACAGGAAAAAGCCATAGGGAAAAACATGCGTCATGGCAGTGAAAAGGCTTGACATGCTGGGAGATGTGTCATAAAATATTAAAAAATCCTACCTAGGAGAGCATACATAAAGAAAAAAACCAAACAGTTTCTTCATTTTATATATCACAGACAATAAGACACTGCCACTTACCCCCTTTATTTACGAAGAGGAATCAATCCTTTTTTTTTCAGATAGTGTCCCTACATAACAGCGTGATTGCTTTTGTCTTGGAATGTTTCCGGGACCAGCGGTTTTTGGTAAAAAGTTTTGGCATTCTTTCATTTTCCATCATTCCATTAGATGTCCGTCTACCTGAGTACACAAGCTAACACCCAAACAGTGTCAATTACTTTTTGATTTCAATGAAGGATGCCAAAGTTTTTTTGTAAATATGTGAAACCACGTCTTCCGGGCGCGGATTCTTTACTAACCGACTAAAGGAAAGAAATCTATGAACTTAGTGGAGTTAAAGGCCTTGAAAGTCAGCAAACTGACTTCAATGGCCAGAAAATTCAATGTCGAGGGCGCCTCAAGCATGCGAAAACAGGAGGTAATTTTTGCGCTTCTGCAAGCACAAACCGAAAAAAACGGCTTGATCTATGGGGAGGGCGTTCTCGAGATTCTGCCAGACGGATTTGGCTTTCTCAGGGCGACGGACTATAGTTACCTGCCCGGACCTGATGATATCTATATTTCACCGTCCCAGATCCGACGTTTTAACCTGAGCACAGGTGACACAGTTTCGGGACAGATTCGGCCGCCCAAGGATAATGAGCGGTATTTTGCCCTTCTTAAGGTGGAAGCGGTTAACTTTGAAGATCCTGAGAAATCAAGGGATAAGATACTCTTTGACAATCTAACCCCCTTGTATCCTGATCGGAGAATCATGCTTGAAAGAGAACCCGACAACTATTGCATGCGGATAATGGATCTCCTAACACCCATAGGGTTTGGTCAGAGGGGCCTGATCGTGTCAGCCCCGAGGACCGGCAAGACCATGTTATTGCAAAACATTGCAAATAGCATCAACGCAAACCATAAGGATGTTGTTCTGATCGTTCTGCTTATCGACGAACGCCCGGAAGAGGTCACTGACATGGCGCGTTCGGTGAAAGCGGAGGTGATTAGTTCTACTTTTGATGAACCGCCGCATAGGCACGTGCAAGTGGCTGAGATGGTCCTTGAGAAGGCCAAGCGACTGGTGGAGAGCAAACGTGATGTGGTCATCCTGTTGGACAGTATCACCCGCCTTGCCCGAGCGTACAACACCGTGGTTCCGCCAAGTGGCAAAATTCTGTCTGGTGGAGTGGACTCCAATGCGCTGCATCGGCCGAAACGCTTTTTTGGCGCTGCTCGCAACATAGAAGAGGGAGGGAGCCTTACCATCGTTGCCACAGCTCTTATTGACACGGGAAGCCGAATGGATGAGGTGATCTTTGAAGAATTTAAGGGGACTGGCAACCTGGAGTTGCAGTTGGACCGAAAGCTCTCTGATAAACGGATATTTCCTGCCATTGACATCAACCGGTCAGGGACCAGAAAGGAGGAGCTGCTTCTCGAACCCGAGGTCCTGAACCGGGCCTGGATCTTGCGAAAGCTGCTATCATCCTTGAATCCTGTGGACAGCATGGAGTTTTTGCTTGAAAAGATGAAGGGAACTGATAATAATAAAGATTTTTTGGACTTGATGAACAGTTAGTTTCCTGTTCGAGAACCACCGTCTGAGTTTGGTGTTGATCGAGAATGACTGCTACTGAATAACGAATCACGACGAGGAGGAAGAATTACATGAAGAAGGACTTACATCCTGATTATTATCAGACTGCAATTCATTGTGCGTGCGGCAATGTGGTGGAGGCAGGATCTACAAAGAAGGACATCCGGGTTGAAATTTGCTCGAAGTGCCACCCCTTTTTTACCGGAAAACAGAAATTGGTTGACACTGCCGGTCGCATTGAACGGTTCCGAAAGAAGTACGCCAATTTTGAGGCGAACAAGAAAAATGCTTGATAAGCTAGCAGGGGTTGAGGAACGCTTTGACAAGCTCGAAGGGCTTCTCAGTGATCCCGAAGTCATAAAAGACCAACAGGCCTATAAGCACTATAGTATGGAACATGCGGAGTTGAGTAAGATCGTTTCCGTCTTTCGCAAATACAAACAGGTGGCCGAGGATATTGAAGAATCCAAGGATCTGCTCAAGGAGGGTGATGAGGAGATCAAGGAACTGGCAAGAGAAGATATCCAGATTTCCACAGAGCGCCTCAAAGAGCTTGAAGGCGACTTGAGGTGGCTCCTGATACCAAAGGATCCAAACGACGAAAAGAATGTCGTTTTGGAAATCCGGGCCGGCACTGGCGGTGAAGAGGCCGGGCTTTTTGCCGCAGACCTTTTCAAGATGTACAGCAAGTATGCAGAAAGCATTGGCTGGAAGGTGGAGATCTTGAGCAGCCATGCTACCGGCGTAGGGGGGCTCAAAGAGATCATTGTCCTAATCAAGGGCAAAGGGGCTTACAGTAGTCTCAAATACGAAAGCGGCACTCACAGGGTCCAGCGTGTGCCTGTGACCGAATCCCAGGGAAGGATCCATACCTCTGCCGTCACTGTGGCTGTTCTCCCCGAGGCTGAAGAGGTGGATGTGAAAATAGAGCCGGACGAAATCAGAGTGGATGTCTTCCGCTCCACCGGTCCGGGGGGACAGAGTGTAAACACAACAGATTCAGCCGTGCGCATAACGCACCTTCCCACAGGGGTAGTAGTGAGTTGTCAGGACGAAAAATCGCAGCATAAGAACAGGGCTAAGGCCATGAAGGTCCTGCGGGCCCGTCTTTACGAAAAGATGCTTTCCGAGCAGAACGAAAAGATATCTGCGGATCGCAAGAGTCAGGTTGGGACGGGGGATCGAAGCGAGCGTATCAGGACGTACAATTTTCCTCAGGGTCGGATAAGCGATCACCGCATCGGGCTTACCCTATACAAACTGGAGAGTGTCCTTGAAGGAGACATTGGAGAAATCATAGATAGCCTTGTAACCCATCATCAAGCCCTTGCCATTCAGAACGTCGAAACAGAGTCGAGGAATGCCGCCTGAGGCCTGGACCACCCTGAAACTTCTTAAATGGGCCACAGGTCACTTCAAATCCCACCATATTGATCAACCGCGCGCCACTGCCGAGATTCTTCTGGCTCACACCCTTGACATGGAAAGGGTGGATCTTTACGTGCATTACGATCGCCCCTTGGAAGCCAGAGAACTAGCAGTTTTTAAGGGACTGATCCAGAGACGACTGCAGCGGGAGCCCGTTGCCTACATTGTGGGCGAGAAGGGATTCTGGTCACTCGATTTGAAGGTGACACGTGATGTGTTAATCCCTCGTCCCGAGACCGAAATATTGGTGGAGGCTGCCCTTTCGATCATACCACGGCAACTATCATCAAAGCGCTTTACAATATTGGATCTTGGCACTGGGTCAGGGGGCATTATCCTTGCATTAGCTAGGGAACGACCGGGTCATCAGTTCTACGGAGTTGACTGCTCGCAAGAAGCGGTGACCCTTGCTCGGGATAATGCCAGAAGACATGAACTGGATAACGCAATTACGTTTTTGCATGGGAACTGGTTTGATGCCGTGTGTGATAAAGAGGGCTATTTCGATCTCATCGTGTCAAATCCTCCTTATATTTCCCGTGATGACCTGGGAACACTTCCTCCGGAGGTTTTGCAATATGAGCCCATTCAGGCCCTTGACGGGGGGGCTGACGGGCTGGATGCAATGCGGCTCATCATTAAGAAGGCGGGAGCATACTTGAGTCCTGGGGGGTGGCTCGTTTTTGAGATTGGCCATGATCAGCGGGATGCAGTCGAAAAGCTCATGTCAGCGTCGGGGGCTTATAGTGATGTGACAGTGATAAAAGACTACAACGGTTTTGATCGAGTGGTCCGGGCAAGGGCAATAAGAAAATAGATTTTTTGACAAAATTCAGCTTTGTGTGTTATTCAAATTCAGGCATTTTTTCTGGTTTCGCTTTTTCAGGTTAACAAGAATATGCAGAAGATACCCCTTAAGTTTGCAAAAGCTGGAATGAAGCTGGCGAAGGCGGTGAGCAACGACAGAGGAATGACCTTGTGTGGCGCAGGGACGGAGCTAACAGAAGAGACCATTGCCCGCCTGTTACGTATGGAGGTAAAGCGAATAACAGTGCTGGGGCATCCCATAGATACCGGCAGACAGGAGAAGAGCCTCAGCCAACAGATAGATGAACTTCACGTGCGTTTCAGGAAAGTTGAACGAAATCCGCTCATGGGTAAGATAAAGAACATGTTATTGCAAGTGTTGAAAGAAGGGGCGGAAGGGGAATGAGTGTCGACAAAGAGAGCTTGAGAACACGCGTTAAGGCGCTCAAGAATGTTCCGACACTTCCGGATGTTTTTGAAGCGATCAACCGTTTGGTGGAGGATCCTGATACTGCGGCAGAGGATATTGCGACCATTATATCGTCTGACCAGGCCCTGTCGGCCAAGATTCTCAGGGTCGTGAACTCTGCGTTGCACGGTTTTCCCGGCCGTATCTCAAGTGTAACACACGCGCTGATCATCCTCGGGTTCGATGTGGTACAGGGGCTTATTCTCAGCGCGTCTGTCTTTGACATGATGCTTGGCAAGGGGATGCAGGGGTTGTGGAAGCACTCTCTCGGGTGTGCCACGACTGCCGGGGTCATTGCCAGAAAAACAAACCACCCCCATCCCGAGGAGGTATCGATCGCTGCCCTGTTGCATGACATAGGAAAGGTGATCATAAAAACCGAACTTCCCGAAGAAACGTGTCGCATAGATGAGGCGATTGAAAAAAGAAAGATCTCTACGTATGAGGCAGAGGAGCAAATCCTTGGACTGAATCACAGCACTGTGGGACGGTGGCTTTGTGAAGAATGGAACCTTCCGAACAAGCTCACGGACCCAATTGCCTGTCACCACAAACCAGGTATGTCGGAGTTCGTGCAGGTGCCGACTGCCATTGTACACGTTGCCGATATCCTTGTCAGGGCGAACGGATTTGGCTTTGCAGGTGACAATCTAGTTCCTCAAATAGACCCCAAGGCCTGGGCTTTGTTGGACATCTCCGATTCCGTGCTGGAAGAGATCATCAGAGAGATGAGTGAGCAATTTGAAGATGCCGGGGACTTCCTTTCTGACGACGGCATTGTCACATGACGCATGGATCCAAAAAGATACTGATAATTGCCCGCGATTCCTCTGATGAGGATGAGATAAGGAGCCTGTTGGAAGGGCAGGGGGAGCCTTTCCTTATTCATACCGCAGAATCTTCACTCCAGGCCCTTGACATGATCTACAGTGCCCCCCCGAATCTGGTAATTATCAATCAGTCATTGCATGAAGAAGGATGGAAAGACCTGTGCAAACGGATTAAGGCCGACACAGTTTTTGGACACCTGCCCATCGTTTTGGTCCTCCAAGACTCCGGAGAGGACTTTGAGATCGACTGGGAAGACCTGCCGGTTGATGACTATCTTCAAAAGCCACTCATTGCCGGCGAGATACGGTCAAGGGTTTCTATGGTCTTTGCACGAACAGCCAGAATGCGCGATGCCAATCCACTGACCAACCTTCCGGGCAACTACTCGATCATGACTCAGATCCAAGGACGTATTGATAGTGGGTCCCCTTTTGTGGTTGCATATGTGGACCTTGACCATTTCAAGTCCTACAATGATAGGTACGGGTTTCTAAGAGGGGATGAGATTCTCAAGATGACTGCCCATCTTCTTACAAACTCCGTCCGGAAACTCGACTCGCCAGATGCCTTTGTAGGTCATGTGGGAGGAGATGACTTTGTTTTCATTGTTCCGCCCGACAGACTGGACGATGTTTGTCAGGAGATCATCGGAAATTTTGATCTGATTGTGGAGAATTTTTACGATGAAGGCGACAGGACACGCGGTTGTATTGACTCCACAAATCGTAAAGGCGAAAAGGAGCGTTTTCCCTTTGTGTCAATTTCCATAGCGGTTGTTACAAATGAGCACAGGCCTATTAAGCATATTGGTCAGGTGAGTGCAATCGCGGCAGAGGTCAAAAAACACGCCAAGTCCATGGAGGGAAGTAATTACTACAAAGACATGCGAGGTGAAGAGAAATGCCTTGAAGTGAACTGGAGGCGCAGATGAAGTTATCAGTAATCTAGGAATTAAGAACTAAGGCATTCATGAATTGCCGGAAATTCATCTAATCCATAAAGCTCGTTAACAAGGCACTTTAGCTCATTTTAGGCATTTTTACTTGCGCTACTAGATGGGGCTTTGGACATAAGGAGACAAGATGGTGGGCGCAGAGGGAAAGGTCGCTTTTCCAGTGATTCCGTCAGATCGAGGAGATGACTTGCACAACCTCGAGTTTGCTGACTCGGCTGACCTGGTTCTTTTTGTGGCAGGCAATCAATTCATGGTCATGAAAGAACTCCTCCTTGCCTTTCAGGAAGAACACCCGGATATTAAGAAAATCTTTTATGAAACACTTCCACCGGGCCTGGAGCTGAAACAGATTTTGGCGGGCGGAGCCATCTTTCGGGAAAGCGTCATAGACGTAGTTCCCGATGTCTATGCCTCTGTGACCGAAAAGGCCATGGAGCGACTTGAAGAGATGGCATTCATTTCAAGGGAAGATTATTTTCTGTATCTTCATAATCGAATTGCCTTCATGACGCCGGAAGGAAATCCTGCGCGGATAGCATCGGTTTCTGATCTTGGGCGAGAGGAGGTGCGTATTTCCCAGCCCAATCCGGAGTATGAAGACATTGCTCATTACATTATCGAGATGTATCGCCAGGCTGGTGGCGAAGACCTTGTGAACCGTATCATGGAAGAGAAGCGGGCAGAGGGGACAACGATTCTGACAATCGTGCACCACAGGGAGACCCCGATGAGGATAGCAAAGAGAACAGTTGACGTGGGTCCTGTATGGGCTACCGAGATCATGCATGCACGGCGGCAAGGCCTTGCCGTGGACGTGGTCGAACCAGGAGAACATCTGGATCAAAGGGACGACATCAACTATTATATTTGCCGTTTAAAGAATGCCGTCCACCCTGAGAACGCTGAAAAATTCCTCAATTTCATCAATTCGGTTCGTGCTCAGGGTATCTATGAAGCTTACGGCTTTGTTCCTTTGTGACCGTTTACGGGTTCAGGGTTCAAAGGTTCGGGGTTCGGAGATTGAAGGTTCACCTCACAAATCTGAACCGTTGATTCGTGAGTTCTGAATAGAGAAGGTATGAGAATAGAAGGATTCGAAGAGATTGAGGGATGGCAGTTGGCCCGCGAGTCAGATCGCAAGGTCAACGAAAAAAGGTAACCCCCTCCGGGGCGTAGGCCCTACGGGCCGGAGGCTGAACGGTTCACCCCGTTAAATAGACTTCCTTTCGGGACACAAAGTGTAATCTTTTCAAGCCGTCAGGCGCAACCTTGCGCCAAATTTAACAGGGTGAACTCTGAACCTGAGCAAGGACATATGACTACTGACTATCCCCTGGAAAAAATATTCCGAACGATTCTGAAAAATGGTGGCTCGTTTGCTGATCTCTATTATGAGTCGAGCCAGACCAATTCCATTATTTGTGATGATAACAGGATTGAAAAGGTCATTACCGGCACAGATGCCGGTGTAGGGCTTCGAGCCATCAGCGATTTCAAGACCTCCTATGCCTACAGCAACCGCTGTTCCGAGAAGGATATCCTCGCCCTTTCAGCAGATCTGGCTGGCGCCGTAAAGGCAAGCCCCCGCGCAACCGCAGCACAGGACTATCCCTTGCGGCCCCCCGTGAACCTTTTGGTGCATCTATCTCCGGGAAACATTGATACGGCCAAGAAAATTGCTATCGTTCGCGAGGCCAATAGGGCCGCCCGCGAAATGGACTCCAGGGTTCGCCAGGTCAAGGTCGTTTACAGCGACAAGCGTCAACAACTGGCCATGGCCAATTCAGAAGGGTTCCTGGTGGAGGAGGACCGCACCTATACGTTGTTCATGGTGCAGGTAGTGGCGGCCGAAAAAGAGCTTGTGCAGACGGGATATGAGCCAGTAGGCGGGCTGATGGGGTTTGAACTATTCGATGAAGTAGACCAGGTTCAGGTGGCTGAAATCGCGGCCCGTCGGGCAGTGCGGGCACTGGAGGCCAGGGAAGCGCCAAGGGGGCTCATGCCTGTCATTCTTTCGAGCGAAGCTGGCGGGACCATGATCCATGAGGCCGTGGGTCACGGCTTAGAGGCAGATCTGGCCCTTGAGGGACTTTCTGTTTACAGCAACCGTATCGGCGAGACAGTGGCCTCCCCCCTGATTACTGTGGTGGATGACGCAAAGCTCATCCAGAAGCGCGGCTCCTATGGCTATGATGACGAGGGCGTTTTAGCGCAAGAGACAGTCTTGATAGAAAAAGGGATATTGAAGGGTTATCTTTGCGACAGGCTTTATGCCATGAGATTCAACGGCGTCTCCACGGGAAACGGAAGACGTCAATCTTACAAGCACCATCCTATTGTGCGCATGTCCAACACCTATATTTCCCCCGGCAAAGATGATCCCGATACGATACTGCGAAATACCCCTGATGGGGTGCTGGTGAAAAAGATGGGCGGGGGACAGGTAAATACCGTGAATGGCGATTTCGTTTTTGAGGTCTCTGAAGGATATCTGATCCGAAACGGCCAAATAGGCGATCCTATTCGTGGCGCAACGCTCGCCGGAAATGGTCCGCAGGTGCTCCAGTCAATTGATCGTGTCGGAAATGACCTCGGATTTGGTATCGGCACCTGTGGCAAGGATGGTCAGGGCGTGCCAGTAGGTGATGCCCAGCCTACCCTCCGCATCCCCGGGATTGTAGTCGGTGGAACCTCACAATCCGGATAAACCGGGACAAAAAAAGTGCCTAACGTTTAAAATGCCTGAAGTGCCTTTTCCCAATTCCTTCAGTTTTTCCATAAGAGTGACGATGTAAAGGACAATATTTGCATCGGAGGCGCTATTATGGAACCAAGTCCGCATCCCGTGAAGAAGCAAGGATACAGAAACTTCTACTGCTTTCACTATGGGGGCTGTTTGGACCATGCGGTTAAGCATCGGTGGCGATGCTGGAATTGTTCGGAGTGTTCAAACAAATCGAGGCAAGAACCAACCGATGCGGTCCGAACCGTTAATGATTCAAACCCAATCTATGAATTGCCACCCAACTTCTCCAAGGAACTTTGGCACAGATTAGGTTAAGCGAGCCGTCAAGTTTTCTTCACGGCCGAGGAGGTGGAAAGGGTGTATTAGGTGGGTCCCTTGAGGTCCCCCTTTATCAAAGGGGATTTAGGGGGATTTTTTTGTTTGCGACTTTTCATATTGAATTTTTGAAAAAATAGAAATATCAATACCTATTTTACAACTAATGGACTACGCCTGAGGAGGAAAGATCTATGGCACAATGGCATTTAAGTTATGACGGCAAGCAGGAAGGTCCCATGGATCAATCGCAAGCAGTGGCCAGGACCCGGGCCAACCCTGATGGCTTTGCCTGGCGGGAAGGGCTTGCGGAGTGGTTGCCTATATCTCAGGTGGCGGAACTGAGCCAAGCCGCTACACGGGGCGTTGCCCCACCACTGCCCAACACCCGCACCTCGCACGAGATCGACTACAAGATCATGGGCGCTGAGATGCAGTTTGTCGAGGTGGAGCTTGATCCAGGCGAAAGCGCGGTGGCCGAGGCGGGCGCAATGATGTACAAGGACAGCTCAGTGGTGATGGAGACCGTGTTCGGGGACGCCTCGAGATCAGGCGGCGGCGGAGGGTTCATGGACAAGTTGTTGGGTGCGGGCAAACGCTTGCTCACGGGCGAGAGCCTGTTCATGACGGTCTTTACCCACAATGGCCATGGCAAGGCCCATGTTGCCTTTGGCGCGCCCTATCCGGGCAATATCATCCCGGTCACCCTGACGAACGTGGACGGCTGTCTGATCTGTCAGAAGGACAGCTTCCTTTGCGCTGCCAAGGGAGTCTCCATCGGCATTCATCTGCAGCGCAAGATCCTGACGGGTCTCTTCGGGGGCGAGGGCTTTATCATGCAGAAACTGGAGGGCGATGGTCTGGTTTTCCTGCATGCGGGCGGCACTGTGGTAAAGCGCGAACTGAAACCGGGCGAAATCCTGCACGTTGACACCGGCTGCCTGGTAGCCCTGGAGAAGAATGTGCAGTTTGAGATAGAGCAGGCCGGCAACATCAAGACCGCGCTTTTTGGCGGGGAGGGCCTTTTCTTTGCGACGCTCCACGGGCCCGGGAGGGTATGGTTGCAGTCACTGCCCTTTTCGCGTCTGGCAGGACGTATGCTCCAGGCAGCTCCGCGGCGCGGCGGCAGAAAGGGCGAGGGCTCTATCCTGGGTGGCCTGGGGGGCTTGCTTGACGGAGATAATGATTAAAGGTGGAAGCTGATTAGATCTGGAAGCTCAAGGCTCAAAGCTGCAAGTCGAAAGCTGTACGTCGGCCATATTTCTTGCGGGCTTTAAGGACAACAAATATCCAGTCTCTGCCATCTGGTATCCAGCGTCAAGTGTCGAATTTTTACTCTTTGGTTCTTTGTTTTTCCCTCTGAGGCTTCAGCTTTGAGCCCTCTGCATTTCTCCGGCCCTCAAATAGTATGCCGTGATGTGTCAAAACATTGACGGGAAACCACGCCGTCAAAATGCCGGCCCATCCTGAGACTCCACGGCTTTCTTCCCTCCTTTGATCTGATGTATATCCCGATTACGCTATTCGACCTTTTGTATGTTGGTGAAACAGACCGGCATTTTGATTGTTGGCACATTAATAGCAACGAAGAAAAGGGGCAACTGATTGCATTTACCAGAGATGGACTTTTTACGAAGCCGTCAAGTTTGACTGAGGGACATTGCAATGGCCTACATGTTGAATTACGAAGAACTGGAACAACGGGTTGAGGAGTTGGAACAGGAACTCGCTGATCAAGGTCAGGCCCTGGAGGCGCTGGATCGAGCCAAAGAGGATTGGGAAAACATGTTCGATGCGGTAAGCGACATCGTCATGGTCCTAAACGATGGTGGCCGCATTTCACGTGTGAACAGGGCTGCGGCTGAAGCCTTGAATACAAAGAAGGAAAAGCTTGTGGGCAGGAAGTGTCATGAGGTAATACACGGACGAGAGCACCCAATCGAGGACTGCCCCTTGGTTCTTACCAAAAAGACGTTGAAGCCGCACACCAAAGAAATAAACGAGTCCAATATGGGCGGGTCATGCATGTGCTCTACCTCGCTCATCCTTAATCAGGAAGGCAAACTGAGAGGTTACAGCCTGACACTGAGGGATGTCACCGAAGAGAAACGTCTCGTAAGACAAGCTCAGCATGATCAGAAGATGGAAGCAGTGGGCGCACTTGCAGGCGCCATAGCCCATGAATTCAATAATTTATTGATGGGTATTCAGGGCAATGCCTCTTTAATTATGGCTGACGCTGATCACAGCAATGCAGTGTACGAGAAAATGGAGAAGGTCGAAGGATACATAAGAAGGGGCCATGAACTCACCAAACAACTCCTGGGTTTTACCAGCGGAGGCGATTACGAGGTCAAACCAACTGATCTCAATGAACTGGTGAAGAGGAGTTCTGGAGTGTTTGGGTCAACCAGAGAAGCGATAAAGATGCGTGCGAGGTTTCAGCAGGATGTCTGGAGGGCTGAAGTGGACGAGGGCCAGATAGAACAAGTGCTGTTGAACATGTATTACAATGCCTGGCAGGCCATGGCCGAGGGCGGGGAACTTGATATTGAAACCGAAAACGTTGAATTTGACGATGACTATGCCGAGTTTTTCGGTGTGAGACGCGGTCATTATGTAAGGATCTCTATTACTGATACGGGAATCGGCATGGATCAAGCAACGCAGGCGATGATATTCGAGCCATTTTTTACAACCAAGAGAATGGGCGCTGGTCTGGGTCTTGCCTTTGCTTATCGAATAGTCCAAAACCATGGAGGCGTCATAAACGTTTACAGTGAGCAGGGCCACGGCACGACGTTTAATATCTATTTGCCGGTCTCCGAGAAGGAAGTCACAGAAGAGACAGATAGATCAGCCGAGATACTGACCGGGACGGGGACGATTCTCATGGTAGATGACGAGAGCATAATCCTTGAAGTTGGCGAGGAGATGCTGAAACAGATGGGCTACAAGGTATTGCTGGCCAGAGGTGGGAGGGAAGCGGTGGACCTCTACGAGAAGAACAAAGGTGAGATTGACCTGGTGATTTTGGATATGATTATGCCGGACATGGACGGCGGCAAGACCTATGAACGAATGAAGGAGCTCGATCCTGATGTCAAGGTTCTGCTTGCGAGTGGATACAGCGTTACCAGCCAAGTGACCCACATATTGGAACAAGGTTGTAATGGTTTCATACAAAAACCTTTCAACATGAAACGGCTATCTCACAAGATAATGGAGATTCTGGATAGGGAGAACGAATAGGGAAACAACTAAAGTTAAAGAGATTGAGGCATTCAGGAATTGGAATTAAGCAAACAGAGAAAACAGGGATTTCACAACTAACAAGCTAAGGGTTTGCGAAGAAATAAATTTGCATTTTCAGGAGTCGAGGCGCACGCATGGCAAGGCGCGAGGAGGGCGAATAGCAAGCTATTTAACCGACG
>JAFGFW010000056.1 GCA_016930875.1 Deltaproteobacteria bacterium
TCGCTCAGGACAGGCCCTTCGACTTCGCTCAGGACAGGCCCTTCGACTTCGCTCAGGACAGGCCCTTCGACTTCGCTCAGGACAGGCGAGGAGGGCAAGGGCTCGACCTTCTGGTTTACGGCAATTTTTGAAAAGCAGCCAGAACGCCGTGAGACCGAAATTGTCATTCCCGAAGACATCCGCACGCAACACATCCTGGTGGTGGACGACAATGCCACGAACCGCCTTGTGGTAAAAGAGCAACTAAGGTCCTGGGGTTGCCGTTTTGACGAGGCCTCAAGCGGGGCAGAGGCACTGGACAAGCTGCGCCAGGCCGTGGCTAAAGAGAACCCTTTTGACATTGCCATCATCGATATGCAGATGCCGGAAATGAATGGAGATACCCTGGGACGAAACATCAAGGAAGACCCGGATCTAATGAGCGTCTCAATGGTCATGCTTGCCTCGGTGGGTGAACGTGGTGAAGCAGCCCGTATAAAGGAGGTCGGTTTTGCCGCCTACCTCACGAAGCCGGTCAAGCAGTCGCAGCTTTATGATTGCCTCACAACAGTGGCGGACATGCAAAGAGTGGGAAAGGAGAGGCCTTCGGCGCCTATTGTCACAGGGCATTCCATTTCCGAGGATCAAAAACGCAACATTCGCATCCTCGTTGCCGAGGATAACGTTGTCAACCAGAAGGTGGCTCTGCACATTCTGGAAAATCTCGGCTATCGGGCCGACGCTGTAGCCAACGGCCATGAGGCTATCGAGGCCCTTGAAACGATGGCTTATGACCTTGTGCTCATGGACGTTCAGATGCCGGAAATGGACGGTTTCGAAGCCACAAAAGAGATCAGGAAAAAGGAGATGTCATTGGTCACCGGTCATTCGTCATTGGTAGGAGAAAAAGCAAATGACGAAAGCGAAGCGCCCCGTGTTCCGA
Organism: Deltaproteobacteria bacterium; assembly: GCA_016930875.1. Taxonomy (NCBI): domain Bacteria; kingdom Pseudomonadati; phylum Myxococcota; class Myxococcia; species Deltaproteobacteria bacterium. Next base: position 923 of record JAFGFW010000056.1, read on the forward strand.
TCGTGGCCATGACCGCCTATGCCATGAAGGGCGACAGAGAGCGGTGCCTTGAAGCAGGCATGGACGACTATACCACAAAGCCCATCGATTCTGAGGAATTGTTGGAAAAGATCCGAACGTGGACCGAACAAGGCAAAGAGGCCTCCGATATTGCGACGGGAGGAAATGAGAAAGACGATCCAAAGGACAAGAAAGAAGACGCCGTGCCAGTGAATCTGGACAAGGCCCTTGAACGGGCTCTGGGCGACAAGGAGTTTCTGGAAAATATGCTTGAGCAATTCACGACAACCCTTCCGGGCCAGATAGAAGCGCTGAGGACTGCCCTGGAACAGGGAAACGGGGAAACCCTTCAGCAAGAGGCGCACGACCTGAAAGGGTCCGCAGCCAACCTGAGTATTGACGAAATGGCCGCGGCTGCCTTTGAACTTGAGCAGATGGGCCGTGAAGGGAACCTTGAAGCAGGAGGAAAAGTCCTGGGCGAGTTGGAAACCGAAGTCGCCCGGTTTGAGGCGTATGTAAAGGAGATTGACTGGTCATTGGTTGAGTAGTTGACTACTTAACCACTCAACCAAGAAAAGAGGCAAACCATGGAAATTCTAGTTGCAGAAGATGATTTTGTGGCCAGGGGGTTTCTGGAAAAACTGCTTAAGAGTCTGGGCCATGAATGCGTTCTTGCAGAAGACGGTCTGAAGGCGTGGGAAGTAATCCAGCAAGGCAAAGTCAGAATGGTAATAACGGACTGGGCCATGCCGGGGATGGACGGGCTGGAGCTATGCCAGAAAGTGCGAGAGGCAAAACTGCCTCATTATGTATTCATGATGCTACTTACTGGCAAAGATCGGAAGGAAGATGCTATCGTGGGGTTCGAGGCGGGGGTAGACGACTATATTGTAAAACCCTTTAATCCTGACGAGTTAAGGGCCAGGATCCGTGTCGGTGAACGCATCATCGAGTTAGAAGATGAGTACAAGAGGGCACAGGCGCAGCTCATTCAGTCCGAAAAGATGGCCTCCGTAGGGCAGCTTGCCGCCGGCGTGGCGCACGAGATCAACAACCCCACAGGGTTTGTGAGCAGCAATCTCAAGACACTCTCTGATTATCAGCATGACATTAGTGGACTCCTAAAAGAGTACAGAAAACTGATCATGGAACTGAAAGATACGATTAGCAAGGATGTCATGCCTCCTTCCATAGCGGAGCGGGTGGAGGGGATTGTGAACCTTGAAACGGAAGTTGATGTCGATTTCATCCTCAATGATATTCAGGATCTCATTGACGAGTGCAAAGAAGGAACCGAGCGGATCAAGAAGATAGTTATTGATCTCAAAGACTTTGCTCATCCCGGAGAAGACAAGGTTCAGGAAACTGATATCAACAAAGGCATTGAATCAACCCTGAATGTTGTCTGGAACGAGCTTAAGTACAAGGCCAAGGTCACAAAAGAATACGGAGATCTGCCTATCGTGAGATGTTATCCCCAGCAGCTTAACCAGGTCTTTATGAATTTGCTGGTCAATGCCGCACAAGCCATGGAAGATCAAGGCAAGATCAAGATTTCAACAAGGGGCTATGATGGGTCGGTAGAGGTCAAGATAAGCGACACGGGAATGGGAATTCCCGAAGAGAACATCCCCAAAGTATTTAACCCATTTTTTACGACCAAAGACGTGGGCAAGGGAACGGGTTTGGGATTAAATGTCGCCTATAACATCATTGAGAAGCACAAAGGAACGATTGATGTGGAGAGCGCTGTGGGCAAGGGAACTACGTTTACGATACGGATACCGACTGGTTAGTTTCTTGTTGAGTGGTTGAGAGTGACGATGCAAACCCCGAAACATAGAGAGGTGAACCGTGCAAAAACTGAAAATTGTTTTTCACATGTTTGTTGAAAGCGGGTATGAAGGCGGACTGATTGAACAGACATTGCGAAGCGCGGACTATGATGCCATATTTGTCGCTGATACGGACGCTTTGCCACTCAGCGAAAACGAACCGGATATATTGCTGCTGGAACCAAGCATGTCCCAATGGGCGTGGCTTGATCTGTTCATCGGATTTACACGTGACTATCCAGATCTGCCCGTTGTTCTTTACTCACGTGATATTTCCGTGAAAAATGACTTTCAGCCACTGCCCGGAGAGGCGCCTGTGTATCTGGCCGGCGATGTCCTGGTTTTAAAGGAAAGGTTGGGGGACATAGTAGAAGATATAATGAGAAGAAAAGAAGGAACCCCAAAGAGCATTCTGTTTGTAGATGATGAGCCGAATGTCCTGAGTGCGTATACAAGGATGTTGCGGAAGAGTCCGTGGAGGGTTCTTACCGCTCCAAGCGCAGAAAAGGCATTGGACATATTAGACGAGGAATCAATAAACCTGGTGGTCACAGACATGAAGATGCCAGAAGTGCACGGAATGGAGTTAGTCGCAAGGATCAGAGAAAAGTTCGAAGATCTTCCTATTATTGTCTGCTCGGCCTATCATGGCATGAAGGATGACCAGAGTTTACAGTTTCATAAAATCGCAGGTTTTATTGAAAAGCCTGTTGAGTCGGATGTTCTCGTGAGCAAGATAGAGGAAGTGTTGGGCCATTGAGACGGGACGAGGGCAGTGTGGAAGGACCGGGTTAGGCCCATTGATCAACGATGTTCTTTTGACTCGTCACAGTTTGGGGTTGTCCGTCTTTGTCATATTGTTCCTGGGGTTTCTCCTCTTTCTCGGTCTCACGAATTCTCTCAGCGTTGAATTTCATCCCGGCATCAGAATCAAATAGCTTCGGGAAAGCAGATTGCAGAATCCCTCTTCCAAAGCTGACAACGCTTTCGTTGTTCACAAAAACAGAACGCGTTTTCTGATCCCTGGCGCTTTCCAGTCTCTGGTCGTTCACACGAATAAACGGTTCCCGACCGTCACCTGGTCTCCTGAATTGCCCAGCCTGCTGCTGCCGAATATGATCGGAGGTATCGGTTATGTTCATAGGATCCCTCCAAAAGAAAAAGCCCATTCTCTTTCACGAAAGAATGGGCCCTGATGTCGAAATTCTTGTCAGTAGGGCAACCCCGCTATCCGCCTGGGCGGACCGGAGGCTTTGCGTCCCACTCTTTCGAGAGGTTTGCCTTTGTTCCACTGTTTTTTTCTGTGTCTCTTATCGGGATGAACGCATCAAACCTTTAGAACAATTTTGAGGCCTGCATCTCGTGCCCTTCCTTCCTATTTCCAACCGGAGACTGACGCCGACAAGTAGGTCCGCCGACTGGCGGACCTAATACCCGTCATGTCTCTGAATTGAGCTTGTCTCTATTTAGGGGGGACGTGCCTTCCAAGGATGTGAGTCTGACGTTGTCCTGCTTCCTTGCCGGGAAGAAAATAGATGACCGGAATTCCGGCCAGTGACAGGACAGCGCACCAGGCAAAAGCTGCACGGAGCCCTATCAAGTCTCCGGCCCAGCCCACGAGCACCGTAATCCCTGATACCACCAGGAAATTGATCCCCATATAGATTCCATTAGCCGTGGCTTCCACGCCACGGGCATGCTCCTGAACAACGGCCAGCATGACAGGAGAAGCGGCAAAGACGGTGAATCCGAGGAGAACAAGAACAGGAACAATCAGCCACGAGCCGGTTATCAGAAAGACGAGCATAAGGGCAGAGGAAGTGATCATGACGGCCAGGAGCACGAAACGTCGCCCCAAACGGTCACTTGCCGTACCGGATATGAGCGAGCCAAAAGTCCCGGCAAATTCAAGGAGGGCTAATGCTCCACCCCCGGCCCACAAGCTTTTCCCTTGAGCGGCCATGTAGGTGGGTAAGAACGCCGTCAATGAGGCCACAGTCAACGCGCGAGCCACAACAACAATCGTCAGGGGAATCAGCACATGTCGCATGGCTTGCCAGGTTCTCACCAAGGAAGGTTGATGCGCTGCCTTTGTGTGGACCGTGGCGTGCCGCAGCCGCCAGTAAAGCAAGGCTGAGGCGAAAAGACCGATGGTCATGACCGGATAACTTCCGTCAAAGCCCCAGAGAGAAACAACGGCCACGGCCAAGAGAGGGCCTACGGTTCGAGCCAGTTCGCCGGCAGCCATAAAGAGGCTCATTCCTTTTCCCACCTGCGGCCCTGACATCCGCGAAATAATTGCAGGCCCTGGCACGTGGAAGACGGCAGCGCTCAACCCGGTCACAAAGAGCAACGAGGCCACGATGGCGTAGCTGGGGGCAAGCCCGATCAGGCTCATGCACACGGCTGTGACCGCAGGGGCGACAATGAGCATGTAGCGCATATCTATGCGGTCGGCCACAACACCGATGAGAGGGTTCAGCAGGGAAGGTATTCGAATAAATAACGTCAAAGAGCCTGCCAGCGTGAGTGAAAGGCTTAGCTTTTCAATAAGCAGCGGAAGCCAGGGGGCAAGAAAACTGCTGAACACATCATGGACAAAGTGACCTCCAGCCACGGTCAAGACATGCGAGGTTTGGAATGTGGGGTCAAAGGTTTTGTGGTCAGACTGCGATTCAGGCATGGTTTGGACTTTGTCTTTTCCCATTTACTGCACTACTCCATTACTCCAGGTCCTATGCCAGATCAATAACATTCATGGCGATGAAGTGCCAATTTCTTGACGGCCCTGGCGATCCTGCCTTGATTCTTATCCCCGGTTGTTGAGATATTTCCTGGGGTATTTCAATGAGTTAAAAAAGTTCTGCCGGGCATCGAGCAATTTGGCACGGTGATTGCCATTGTTCATATCCGATTTATTATGACCAAGATCCTGATCATCGACAATTGGATAGTGCAGCGGAAACCCAGAACCCCCAGATGAAAAAGGAATCAGAGCGTTGAATGTTACTGTAGGTATAGCTGATATGAAGGTGAGTGATGATCCGGCTGCTACCCTGATTACCCATTCGTTGGGTTCGTGTATTGGTGTGGCTATCTATGACCCGGTGGCCAAGGTGGGCGGCATGGTCCATTACATGCTTCCTGAATCCAAGCTGGACAGTAATAAAGCCAAGAGCCAGCCTTTGATGTTTGCCGATACGGGGATCCCGCTCCTGTTTAAAGCGTGTTACAAGTTGGGAGCCGAGAAGAAGCGGATAATCTCGAAAGTGGCGGGCGGGTCTCAGATTATAGACGCTTCAGGGGCGTTCAACATCGGAAAACGCAACTATGCGGCCCTCAGAAAGATCTTTTGGCGCAACAACGTGCTTGTTGATGCTGAAGATGTGGGGGGTACTTCAAACAGAACCATGCGGCTCAACATTGCCACAGGGGAACTGGCCTTAAAGGTTTACGGCAGGGGAGAAATAATCCTATGAAGGATGTTGAGGAAATAATAAAATCGATCGAAAAGCTTCCACCCTTTCCCGTTGTGGCCAGTCAGGCCCTGAAGATTCTGGATGACCCCGGCGCATCGGTTGGCGACGTTATCTCCGTGGTCCAGTATGATCAGGCAATCACGGCAAACGTGTTGAAGATGTGCAATTCGGCCTATTACGGGCTTGCAAGAAAGGTGCACTCCCTCCGGGAAGGCTTGGTGCTGCTGGGCAATATGCAGTTGAAGGAAATTATCCTGGCAAGCACGGTTGTCAAATTTTTTCAACCGGAAAACAAAGGGTATGATCTTGCAAAGGGGGAACTGTGGAAACACGCTGTGGCAACAGGGATCATCTCCAGGGTTATCTCCCGCCGCGTCAGTGAGTCCGAGCCTCCGTCCTTGTTTACGGCAGCGCTCCTGCACGACATAGGCAAAGCAGTGCTCAACAATTTTGTGCATAGATACTTTGTGGAGATCATAGCCCTGGTAGACACAGGGGACTATTCCTTTTTGGAAGCCGAAAGCAAGACGCTGGGCATTAATCATGCGGAACTTGGGGAAAAGATTGCTAAATCGTGGGATTTTCCCGAAGATATTGTTCAGTCAATACGGCTGCACCACAGGCCTGAGGAGGCTTCGGCAGGAGATGTGATCACGCCGATCGTCTATCTTGCCAACGTCATAACTCTATCCATGGGCATTGGTATAGGCCGTGACGGGCTGTCTTATCGTGGAAAACAGGAAGTCATGAAACGTTACGGTCTGAAACCAAAGGATCTGCAGGCGATTATTATAGATTTCTACGATGAGTACAACAAGGTCCAGGATGTTTTGAAGCTGGCGTAGTGGTTGAGTGTTAAAGAATGCCTAAAATGAGCTAAAATGCCTTGGAATGACTGATAACTCATAAGTGGCAAGCAATGACAAATGACAAGTGACGAATAATCAACGGCTCAACGGGCACATTTTTGTACCTGAAACTGGAAGGTGACTTATGGCGTTTAATGTCCTAATTGTTGATGACTCATCATCCATGCGAAACATCATCAAGAAGACTCTGCAGATGTCTGGTTTCGATGTCGGCGAGATTTTTGAGGCTGGTAACGGCGTGGAAGCATTGGCTGTCCTTGAGAAGGAATGGGCTGACGTGATCTTGACTGACGTTCACATGCCCGAGATGGATGGTCTCGAGTTCTTGAAGGTCTTGAACAAGCAAGACGTTGTTTCAACAACGCCTGTTGTGGTTGTGACCACAGAGGGTCGGGGAGAGCGACTGGATGAGCTTCGGGGCCTCGGCGCAAGGGCCTGTATCAGGAAACCCTTCAGGCCGGAAGAGATCAAGAAGATCCTGGGGGACGCGCTCGGTATGGATGAAAAAGCAATCACAGAGAAGGAAGATCTTTACGGGTGTGATTTCTGAGATTTGCATATGGTATGCCATCAGATGCCAGCCGTCGATGTGCTTTTCAAATCAACTGCCCAATACGCGGGAGCCAATGCAGTGGGTGTCATCGTGACCGGGATGGGCTCGGACGGAGCCCGCGGTATGGTGAAAATGCGAGAGGCCGGGGCAAGGACCATCGGCCAGGATGAGGCCTCCTGTGTGGTTTATGGCATGCCGAAAGAGGCGGTCAAGACGGGCGCAGTGGAGATAGTCGCTCCATTGGATTGCATTGCGCAAGAGACGATAAATGCTTCGAATTTCCGCTTTGTCCAGGTTATGCGTCCAGGAGAGACCTCATGGACTTAAATATGAACGTGTTGGTGGTTGACGATTTTGCTACCATGCGGCGAATCATAAAGAACGCCTTGAAACAGATCGGATTTACCAAGATACTGGAGGCCGACGATGGCACAACAGCCCTTGCGGTGCTCAAGAAGAACGAAGTGGATTTGATCATATCTGACTGGAACATGCCCAAGATGACCGGCCTGGATCTGTTGAAAAAGGTGAGGGGTGAAGAATCCACAAAAAAAATCCCGTTTTTGATGGTTACGGCAGAAGCACAAAAGGATAACGTATTACAGGCGATTCAGGCTGGTGTGAGCAATTACGTCGTAAAACCGTTCACGGCTGATGCCATAAAGGAGAAATTGACGCAGGTGTTTAGTAAGAAGGCGAAATAAGAATCCTGGCCCAAAGGACCAGGTTTTTCATGTTAGAACAAAGAAGGAGGATATGAGTGAGAGTCGAGTGTGAGAATTGCCAGAAGGTCTACGATATTCCCGATGAACGACTCCCCGCTGGGAAGAAGATAAAATTCCCGTGCCCGGCTTGCAAAAGTGTTATCAAAGTCGATATGCGTTCACATCAGGCGGACACCGACGCCGTTCCTTCTTCTGCTTCAGGGGCACATGCTGACAACAAATCGGGAGAGGCCGAAGCTCTAAAGGAGAAGATTTTCAAGAGTGTGAGCGACTTGCCTCCAATGCCCCAGGTCGTGCACAAGGCTCGAGAGGTTATGGACGATCCGAATTCCAGTTTCAAAGACCTGGCGATCATATTCGTAACGGACCAGGCTATTGCCACCAGGGTTTTGAAGCTGGCCAACTCAGCATACTATGGCCTTAGCCAACAGGTTTCATCGATTCAACAGGCATCGGTTATTCTAGGGCATAAGGCTCTGGCAGAACTTGTCACCATGGCAGCCACTTCCTCTCTGTTGGGAAAAGATATCAAGGGCTACGGCCTGGAAGCAGGAGAGCTGTGGAAGCATTCTCTTGCGGTTGCCTTTGGTTCGAGGCTAATCGCCAAGAAGAAAAGCCCTGCACTTTCGGATGATGCATTTGCAGCCGGCCTCATTCATGACTCGGGCAAGCTAGTGCTCGACAAATATATCCTTGAAAGAAAGGGAATGTTCGAAGAGTTCATGGCAGACGGTCAAGGGACTTTTCTGGCTGCTGAAAAGGAGATCCTCGGATTTGATCATGCAGAAATAGCTTCTGAGGTGTGCAAGAAGTGGAATGTCCCCCAAAACGTGGCTACTGCCATAAGATATCATCATTGTCCGTTAGAGGCACAGGAAAACGAACTGGCAAACATCCTCCATGTGGCAGACGGGATAGCCATGTTGAGTGGCCTCGGAACCGGAGAAGACGCCTTGTCTTACGAAATGGAAGAAAGCGCCGTCAGCTCTTTTGGCTTCAAGAATGAAGACATAAGCAAGCTCATGGACCAGGTAGTGGCATCTGTTCAGAATACTATCCAGGAATTTCAGTAAAGAGCACTAAGGGCTCGCTCAAAAATAACTTCACATTTTGATGCGCCGATCCATCCCGCCCGGCTGCGTTGCTCGTCGGTTAAATAGCTTGCTATTCGCCCTCCTCGGGCCTTGCCATGCGTGCGCCTCGACTCCTGAAAATGTAAATTTATTTCTTCGCGAACCCTAAGTCATCTTCATAGGATCCAGCAACTCCTCCAGCTTTGCCTCTGAAAGGACCTTTTTCCCCCTGGCAACATCTCTCACAGTCTTGCCAGTAGTATAGGCCTCCTTGGCGATTGCCGCGGCCTGTTCATATCCTATGACTGGGGATAGCGATGTGCACATGGCCAAGCTCTCCTCTATGAAGGCTTTGCACCTGGCCTCATTGGCGGAAATGCCGCTTACGCATTTTTCAGCAAAGATCCGTGCCGCTGACGCAATAAGCCTTATTGACTGCAATAAATTATGCGCAATGACGGGAAGCATCACGTTCAGCTCGAAATTGCCTGCCTGACAACCAATGGCGATTGTTGCATCATTGCCAATCACCTGGGCGGCAACCTGTGTGACGGATTCGGGAATGACCGGGTTTACTTTGCCCGGCATGATTGAGGACCCGGGCTGAAGGCCCGGGATGTTGATCTCCCCGAGTCCGCATCTGGGGCCAGATGAAAGCCACCGGATGTCGTTTGCTATCTTCATCAGGCTAATGGCCACAGTCTTTAGCGCACCACTCGCCTCCATAGCTGCATCCTGGGCAGCCTGCGCCTCAAAGTGATTTGTCGCCTCTCGAAACCGACACCCGGTCTTCCGGGAAATCAATTCGATCACCTGGGAGGCGAATTCCGGGGGGGTATTGAGGCCTGTGCCAACGGCGGTTCCGCCAAGGGCCAGTTCCGCAAGGGATCGTTTGGTTCCTTCGAGTCTTTGCATGCCCAGTTCGATCTGCCGGGCATAGCCGCTGAATTCCTGACCGAGCCGGATTGGGACCGCATCTTGAAGATGCGTGCGTCCGATCTTGACGATGCTGTCAAAGGTGGCCGACTTTTCCTTAAGTGACTCGTAAAGGATCTTGAGCGCTGGGATGAGGTCCTCGGTGATTGATGTCAAGGCCGCAACATGAATCGCAGTGGGAATGACGTCGTTGCTTGACTGGCCCATGTTGACATGGTCATTGGGATGGACCGGATGCCTGGCGTCTTTCTGGCCTGTGAGGATCTCGTTGGCCCTCGTGGCAATGACCTCGTTGGCATTCATGTTGGTTGAGGTGGCGGAGCCTGTTTGAAAGATGTCAATGACAAATTGTCTGTCCAGCTTTCCCGTAGCGATTTCGTCCGCAGCTTCAGTGATTGCTCGGGCAAGCTCGTGGTCCAGATTGCCCTGTTGCTCATTTACCTGGGCTGCATATTTCTTGATGAGGCCAAGGGCCATGATGAAATCTCTGGGAAATCTGATCTTGCTGACAGGAAAGTTCTCCACCGCACGCTGGGTCTGAACTCCGTAATAGGCCTCCACGGGAACCTTCACCTCACCCATGGTGTCCTTTTCAATCCTGAAAGTCACATTTTGATCAGCCATAGTCCGTACTCCCTTCCTGAGAGTGATTTGCAGTGGAGTGTCAATCGTGATAATATTCTGCCAAGTATTAAGAAGGGCTTCTGGTGTCAAGGGAAAATGGACTATCAAGGGATAATCATCCGGCCTCCGAGCGAGGCAAATAGCATCATTCTTCAAGTTACCATAGGGTGTTCCCACAATAAATGCACATTCTGTGGCACATACAAGGGCGTGCGCTTCAGAATCAAACCGGAATCGGTTGTTGAACGAGATATCGAGTTTGCAGCCTCCTATTGCAGACGCCAGCGCCGGCTTTTTGTTGCCGATGGCGATGCCCTCATTCTGCCACAGGCCAGGCTTATGAAGCTGCTGAAGACCATCCGCGAGCGTCTCCCCTGGGTCACCCGGGTCGGCATTTACGGAAATGCAAAAAGCATCCGGACCAAGGCATTGGAAGACCTGATAGCGCTTCGCAAGAGCGGATTGGGCATTGTCTACATGGGCCTTGAGAGCGGTGATGATGTTACACTCAAGAAGATTCGAAAGGGCGTAAGAGCAGACACCATAGTAGAGATGGGCCAGAAAGTCGTTGAGGCCGGAATCAAGCTCTCCGTGACCGTGCTACTCGGCCTGGCAGGTCGGGAACGATCTGCCCTGCATGCCGAGACCACGGGCCAAGCGCTGAGCGCCATGGACCCTAACTATGTGGGGGCACTAAGCCTGATGCTGCTATCCAATACGCCCCTGGGACAGGACTACCTGGAAGGGCGCTTTAGGCTCATCAGTCCCATGGAGATGTTGACGGAACTCAAGACCATGATGGCCCACACGGTCCTTTCCGGAGGGCTATTTCATGCCAACCATGCCTCAAACTACCTTCCCGTCAAGGCAAGATTTCCCAGGGATAAGGAGACAACAATCAGCCTCATTGACGAGGCCCTCAAGGGGAACATCCGTCTTAAGCCCGAGTCCTTGCGAGCAGTGTAGTTGTGAAATCGCGAAGCGATGTCATAAGCGATTTCGCAACTTGACCTGAAACACACTATTTATTATGATTATTTATGCTGCAGAACAAGGAGACAACAATGCAGGAGATAACGTGCGAGATGCCTCAATACAATCCACCGTGTGAAGAGATCAGGACAATCCTTGAGAACCACAAAACAGTGGCTATTGTGGGTCTATCTCCCAAACCGGAAAGAGACAGCCACAAGGTGGGGAAATATCTCAAAGACCACGGTTACAGAATTGTTCCGGTTAATCCCGGCCAAAAGGAGATACTGGGTGAAAAGTGCTATCCCAATCTCAAGGCTATCCCTTTCCCGATAGACGTAGTAGACATATTCAGGAAGTCTGAAGCCGTCCCTCCTATTGTGGATCATGCCGTAGAGATTGGGGCCAGGGTGGTCTGGATGCAATTGGGCATTGTCCACAACCTAGCGGCGGGAAAGGCCAGAGAGGCCGGTCTTGACGTGGTTATGAGTAAGTGTATCAAGATTGAACATATGAACATGTTAAGGGAGTGAATTATGCCGATTGCGGATCAGCAGGATGACAAGATTATCAGGCTTGTTAGGCGGGAGGCCGAGAAATTCCAGGCCAAAATCAAAAAAATCGATCTGGAGAAGCAAATCCTTGATATAGATTGTCCGGATGACAACAAGGCTGAATGTGCCGTTGCGATTCAGAAGATTCTGGCAAAGCATGAATAGAACCACTTAGCGATTTTATGACTTCAGATTGGCTGTTCGTTTGATCAGGTTCAGAGTAATACTGGCAACCGTGGCAACCATCTCATAGTCATCCGCAGGGATCGTAGTCGGGCCGAATCGTGCGTATTTTTCAAAAAAATTGTCAAAGTCAAAGACGGCCTGGTAGATCATAGTCTGCACTTCCTTGTTGTGCTTCAGGCTGAATGGAAGTCTCTCAAAGGCAAAGGGAATCTGCAAAAAGATGTCATTTGCCTTTTCGTAAGGCCCAAGCCCGTTTTGCTCACAGTAGGCCTTGATGGCCCACTCGGGCCCCGTGCCCAGGCCTTCACAGTAGTCTGCACGACGCTGGAGATAATATCTGGTCAGCCTTTTGCCACTCTTGTCATCATCTTCTATCACTCGTGCCAAGGGATAGTTTCTGCAACAGCTTGGCCTGCTTTGGTAGATATTGCATCCGTGGCTCTTGAGAAAAATACACGTGCCATCTTCCTTGTGCTTGAGGAGGACAGAGGGAAATCCGGTCAGGGTATCCACACAGGTTAAGCAATAAGCAGAGAGAAACTGGTGGGAGTCCGTGTCCAGGCGCCTCCGCATGCAGGCAATGTCATAGGGAGTGAGGGTTACGTCTGTTGCGCAACATCTGCCGAAACAGCTCAGGCCCTGATGGCATTCAAACCGGAATGTGGAGCCAGGCTCGATCTCCTCGCCAAAATCTTCCACATTTTGCTGCCAGGTCATTGTGCTTTTCCCCTTTTTTGCTCTGATAACACGGCTCAGAATCGAGTGCAATCCGGATCTTTCAAGACAAACGGTTGCGCTACAGAGGCCTGCGAATTGACAACGTATCTTTATTGTTATAGATAACACGTAAATTAGGGTTGCCTATTTTCCCTGACCAGCCGCAGGCTCAAAGGGGGTGTCCGAGCCTATTTCGGATACAAGCATCTGACCGAAAATGAAAGGAGAAACCCTATGAAGATAGCTCCAAGGATCAATTTGGATGAGAGAATTCGTTTCGGCAAGCCAGTAATTGTCGGTACGCGTGTTCCCGTGGATCTCATCATGGGTAAACTTGCGGGAGGAATGACATATGAAGAGGTTATGGCCGAGTACGAAATCACGCGTGAGGATATACTCGCTGTCCTTGACTATGCGGCCAAGATTCTGTCCAGCGAGCAGATTAAGGCGGTAGGATGAAATGCCAAGATTTGTCATTGATGAGGATATGCCGCGTTCGACAGGAATGATGCTTAAAGAGCAAGGATATGATGTTAAGGATATTCGGGACTATGGCCTTCGAGGAGCTGAGGATGAGGAAGTTTATGAGTTCGCGCAAAGAGAAGAAGCAGTGATTCTTACAGGCGACAGAGGTTTTGGAAATATTCTGCGGTTTGCATTAGGAACCCATTTTGGAATCGTTGTTGCGAACTTTCCTAATGAAATGTCGACTACGGATATGAACCGCCACCTTCTGGAGGTACTTAAGGATCTATCAGCAGATGATTTCAAGGGAAATCTGATTATTGTGGAACCCAGAAAGGTCAGAATCAGAAGGAAATGAGGTGCCGAAAACGTTATCTGCTATGTTGCCTGAAGATGATGAAGCACAATGCTTCCTGACTTGACAGAGATGGGAATCTGCCTGAAGACATGCGGCGAACTTCATTTGTGCTGAAATTGTTTCCAGAGCCAGTTCACTGAAGCTTCGCTCCGACAAGAATGTGGACAAACCCATGGTGGTGTGCTCAGGAAATGCAATTGTGGCTGAGTGCTGCAGGAGAAAGAGATGAAATCCATTGCTGTTCCCGGATTTGGCTCCCTTGAGTTGGAAAATGTGATATTGGATCTGAACGGTACTGTGACCGAATTCGGGGATTTTATTCCCGGCGTTTTGGATTATCTGAAGGCTTTGGCGGCAGAGGGGTTCAGTATCTATATTCTTTCAGGGGATACACGGGGCACCTTGCGACAGACCTTCGAGCATTCTCCGGGTATCGAGGCCGTTGTCACAAAAACAGCCCAGGAGAAAAGAGTCTTTGTTGAATCGATAGGGCCACAACACACAGTTTGCGTGGGAAACGGAAACATAGACGTTGAAATGTTTAAGGTGGCCAGGCTTTCCATATGCACGATTCAGGCAGAAGGCGCCACGACCAGGGCCATGCTGCAGGCCGACATCATCGTCACTCACATCAAAGACGCCTTTGAAATTCTACTCGACCCCAAGACCTTGATTGCCACGCTGAGGGCATGAAGGCAACCACTCCCGTTTTTCCTTGACATGTGGAACTTGAGCTTCTAAATTAAAAAAACACCGGAGTTGAGGAGCGGTACTCATGAGTAGCCGCAGGGTAGGGGATCAGGCCCCGCATTTTGATCCTGCGGTAAAAGGGTGTACCGCCGAAGTCAGCTTTTGACCTGTTTCAAATGCGGACTGGGTCTGCGGATAAGATCCGCAGGACTGTCACGACTTTTTCGTGGAGCGCTCTCTTGGTTGGTTGCAGTCGGAGCGCGCTCCGGCTGTTTTTTTTTGCGTAAAACTAAAACAAGGAGGTGCCACGATGTTTAGCGGATGTTATACGGCGCTGATGACGCCATTCAAGGACTATGCGGTCGATTACGAGGCCCTTGAAAAACTGGTAGAGTTTCAGATCGCAGGTGGTGTTAGTGGAATCCTGGCTGTGGGTACCACGGGTGAGAGCCCTACATTGAACTGGGAAGAGCACAACAAGGTAATCGGGATGGTGGCTGAGAAATGTAAAGGGCGGTGCCAGTCCATTGCAGGGACAGGGAGTAACAATACGCGGGAGACTCTGGAGAGCACGGAGCACGCAGTGCACGTGGGGGCTGATGCCGCTTTACTGGTAGATCCTTACTACAACGGGCCTAGCTCACTGGAGATCCGCAGGGAATATGTGGCCCCTGTGGCAGCCAAGTTCCCCCAGATCCAGATCATTCCGTATGTGATTCCGGGACGTACCGGGGCCCAGCTTTTGCCTGAAGACCTTGCCATCCTGAATGAGCAATTCGCCAATGTGAGCACGGTGAAGGAAGCTACAGGAAGCATCGAGAATATGAAACGTACCCGTGAGTGTTGCGGGAAGGACTTTACGATTATGTCCGGCGACGATGACAAGACTCTTACCATGATGACCGATCCGAGTATCAAGGCTAGCGGCGTGATCTCGGTAGCCTCCAACATTGCTCCAAAGGCTGTCCAGGACATGACCACGTTCCTGAACCAGGGCAATGAGACCGAGGCAGAAAAACTTGTGAGCGCTTTGAAACCGCTTTTCGGGATTGTGACTGTAAAGACTCAGGAGGAGACGCCTTTTGGAACGGTGACGTGCCGTGCCAGAAATCCCCTTGGCACAAAGACCCTTATGGTAATTCTTGGCATGCCCGCGGGCACATGTCGCCAGCCTCTGGGCAAGATGACTAGGAAAGGTGTAGAGGTCGTACTGGATGCTGGCCGTACCGTGTGGGAAAACAACCCGGAGATTTTGCAGCCTATCGCTGATTTTTTCGGTGTTGACATCGGAGCAAGACTCCATGACGAGTCGCTTTTGACTGGACTGGTGTATGAGGAATACTAGATAGTGTCCATCCATAAATGGTCTTTTTGCCCAATCTCTGCGTTATGCTCAAAAAATATTCCTCGGAATATCAGACATATGCCTGCGGTTATTTTTTTCGCATGCCTTGATCTTGAACAAAAATCCTCATTTCTGGATGGACACTAGATAGTTCCCATCCAGAAATGACCCTTTTCTCCGCCTCCGGCGGATCAATCCTATCTTTTTCGTGAGACAAAGCCTTTTAGCGCAACATTTAAGAGAGCGCCACCGGCAACCATGCCTGCGAGGAGGGGGATTTGACTGGCCATAGTGGAGAGGACCAAGCCGGCAGCCAGGCCAGATCCGATCCAGGCCGCTGACCGAAGTGTCTGAGTTCGATCCAACTTCTTTTCGATCCGATTTATTTCTTTCTTTAACTCTTTCTCAATGTGGTCAGTGTGCATCGTTTGAGACCTTTTACGAATATGGGCTGAGTCAATGTGCTGCCACCCTCTAATCAGCACAAAGCGTGCCATGAGGTCAAAGAGAAAGGACTGAGTTGACTAGGAGGCTGTCCGAGAATGGGTATTTCCCGCAATCTCTGCGTCAGACTCATCCGCCGGAGGCGGACTCAAAATACTCTATGTATTCCAGCGGTTAATCCGCCGGAGGCGGATCGTCTTCCTTGACCTTGCAAGAAATCTCTCATTCTCGGACAGCCTCCAAGGCTTTGAAGAAGGCCGGATTCCGTTCATTGAGAGGCAGGACGACTCTCTGTTTTCAAGATTCGTGTCCCGGACAGGCATGAAGGCAAACTGAGGCGCCACCGTCATTTTTGAGACACCATGGTGTCAAAAAAATGTCAAATCCCAGGAAGGACTCACAAGAGAGGGCTGGTGACTAATGGGTGGGAAATTATTGCTCAGTATCCGTGCGAGCACTAGCAGGATGTCATCCAAATAACTTTGCAATCATGTCATTTCGAGCGAAGCGAGAAATCTTATTATATCAAGCAGTTGAAAAGATTACTCCCTCCGGTCGAAATGACACCTTAATAAGGAGACGGAGCACTAGGCCAGGATTTCATTCGTGAGCGCCAGATAGTCCAGGGCTCCCGGGCTGGAGCGTCTGAAAAATACGACAGGTTTTCCATAATGCGCGCTTTCGGCTATTGTGGTATTGATTCGGACAACCGTACCAAGAAGATTTTTCTTAAAACGCTTGTCTGCTCTCAAATCTTCAATGATCTTGTTTGATACCCTTGTGCGCTGGTCAAAAAAGGTGGGCACCACACCCATTATTCTTATGCTCGGGTTGATCTCTTCCTGTATGATTGAAACAGTTTCAAGGAGTTCATCCATTGCACCATAGGCATAGGGGTGCGTTTGGCACGGTATCAAGACCTCTCGGGCGAAGGCGAGCACATTGACAGTGAGAAGGGAAAGACTCGGCGGGGTGTCCAGCAGCACAAAGTCGTAAAGATCTTCAATAGGTTTCAAGGCTTCCTTAAGGCGATTCTCCCGCCCGACTTCGTTTGCCAACTCTATCTCAATCCCGGAGAGGTCCACGTGGGAAGGAAGAAGATCAAGGTGCTTCCACGTTGTATGCGAAATGACCGACTTGGCCGGAACAGGGTCTTGCAACTTGATAACGTCATAGACTGAAAGGCTCTCCTCGCTGTGACTGAAGCCCAGACCTTTTGTAGCATTTAGCTGGGGGTCCATGTCAACGACCAGCACATTTTTTCCCTTCAGAGAAAGCCCTGCTGCCAAGTTGATAACCGTTACGGTTTTTCCGACCCCGCCCTTTTCATTAACCACTGAAATGATCCGCGCCTTTTTTCTGGCCATTAGAACCTCCCGTGTTTGTAATAGATTTCAAGATAATGTTTTTAAGGTCAGCAATCTTCTGCTTTCCAAGGAACTTTTTAGGCGTCAACTTATTGATACTGGATTCTGGATTCTGGATAAAATCTTAGAAATCAGTTTGTTATCCAGCATCCAGCATTTGCCACAAGTGAGATCATAGCATTCTCATTTCATAATAGAGCCCGTAACCCCGAAATGTTTTTCTTAAGGAGTATATTTGACTATCTCTGTAGCAGGTTGTGGTTTTCCGCCAGCCTTTCTGCATCCCTGATTTTTTCCATGACAGCATTGAGCGACATTTCCATGGAAGAAAACTGTTCGGCCAAATGGTCCTTGGCCAGGCCTTTGTTCTTGACAAGACCTTTCATGTCCGACAGATCGCTTGTAATGACCATCATCCGATCCGTCAGAGCCTCGTACAACCTGTCGGACATAGCCTCAACCAGTTTAAAGACATATTGGTATTTAAGGTTTTCTTTGTAGTCCAGGAAATGGGCTGTTATGGACTCTTGCATCTGTTCCTTGATTCGGCGCACACTGTCTTGGAGTGAACGGATGGCACTGTCCGGTCCGTCTGTCACGGGCTTTTTTAAAAGCTTTTTTGCGGTCTTTAAGGTATTGTAAAATCCCAGCCTCAAGATAGCCTCGGTCTTGATCCGGGCCGTATATCGCATGGCGCTTGCAAGATGTGGAATGCTAAGTTGGCTATCGGTTTTGACCAGAGCAACTTCAGGGGCGCGAATCGTCTTGAAAGGTCGTTTGGGGATGTTAATGCCGAGATTTTCCATAGTCCGCTGATGCTGATCAACCGTATCCTGAATCATCAGACTGTATGGGCCGGATACCTGCTCAAACATATCTTCCGCCCTTTTTTCCTCTTGGCGGACAAACTCAACGAGTCTGGGATTGATGGATTCCGCTATGAAGCGGTTGGCGGCCTGTTGCAACGCCTGAAAGACGCGGTAAAGTGTGGGTAGGAAGCCTGAAGTTTTGAGATCCTTTTCGAACTCTGCCAGCGACAGGTCATATGATTCAATAAAATGAATAATCTGTTGACCTATTTCCCCGTATTGAATGTCAAAGAAGCGCTCTACGTCGGCTCCCATGTCCCGTTTTAGTTTGCGTGTCGTGCCGTCCAATGTGTCTTTGATTACCACTGTTACCTGGGCAGAAGCCTTTCGCCGCCTGTCCATCTCAGCAAATGCTTTTTTAACCTCCCCAACATCCTTCAGCAAAAGGTCTTGGCTGACTTGAATCCAATCCTGCGTGCCGGATACGATATTAGACATCCTTTCCAAATTGCTTTCCAAGAGCAAAGC
The DNA here is from genome assembly GCA_016930875.1 of Deltaproteobacteria bacterium. NCBI lineage: Bacteria > Pseudomonadati > Myxococcota > Myxococcia > Deltaproteobacteria bacterium. The sequence goes on from JAFGFW010000056.1 coordinate 19,452, forward strand.
AAACCGATCCTTGGATATCCTGTAGATCAGGGTTTGCAAGAAGCTTTCTGTTTGACGGTCTGAAAACGCGACCATCTCAGTGTCTTGGCGCCAGTGTTCAAGCCGGAGGCGATCTTTTCGGGAGAGGATTTGCTCAGCGCTGTCTTCAGCGTCAAGGCTTTTGAACAGATTGAAAAGGGCAGAAAAGGCAAACACATGAGGAGAAGATAGAATCATCTCCACTTCTTCTTTCACCCTGTTAAGCACTCTCTCCAGATCGGCCATTGTCTCGTGCTCGCTGAAGTCGGTGTTTACAACAAACAGGATGTTTTTCGTCAGTCCCATCTTTTTGATCAGGGTGAGAAATTTGATGTCTGCCTGCCGCAAACCTGTTCGGCTGCTCACAACGTAAACGATGAGATGCGTTTGAACGAGGTAGTCTTGAATCATTGCAAGGTGCAGGGGGTTGGGCGAGTCGCTTCCTTGACAGTCGGCGATTTCAAGGTTTTCTCCAAAGCCCTCAGGGGCTTTGAGTGTCAGGCAGATATCCTTCAAAAAGACCGCCTGGGACTCGTCGCCAACAAAATCTTTTTGCTTGTAAAAGTCATCCGACTCAAATATGTGCGTTGCCGGTTCAAAGGAAACAAAGTCTTTGGCCCGGTCATATCCTTTAAGATACTCAATCAGGAGAACGCTATTCGGATCGCGGGCATCATCGGAGATGAGTTGCTCTGTGTTCAGTCTTGCAAGGTCGTGTTGTAACTGGAGGCGATCTTGCTCGCGGTTGATATCAAAATTACCTCCGACAGTATCCGACTCTGTTGAAGAAAAAAGGATGAGGGCCTGATTTATTTCTGCGTTTATTTCATCCCAGGTTTTGAACTCAAGCCTGGCTCTCAAATCGTGCCCGGGTCGTAGTTTGGTTATTATGGATGTTACAACTCCTGCGCCCCTTTTGACAAAATCGCTTCCGAACAAGGCATTGGTCAACGTGCTCTTTCCTGACTTAATAGACCCAACCAGGGCCACCCGAATCGTTTCCTCAGACAGTTGCCTCTCGATCCGATTCGTCGTTGACTGCCATACCTTAAAGGGATGCGAGGTCAGGCCATCAATGGATAAGGCTGTCTGAATAATGCTGCGGATATCTCTATTGACACCCAGTAGCTTGTTCTTAATAGTGTTATAGCTTCCCACCGCGTTTCACACCCTAAAAAACCAAAAAAAGGATGATGAAAGGTCCATCATCCCTTCGGATTCTCAAAAAAATCATATTCCAGAAGCCTCCACCATGGCAATTTATACAATAGAGTCGCTCGCACTGTCAATCCCCATTAGTCCAGCATGGAAGCGACCGTTGCCGTCCGATCTGCGAGCATGTGGGCATATCCGCCCATTTCGTTATCGTACCAGCCGTAGACGACTATCTTTGTAACAGGTATGTCAACGATACTCTGACCCAGACGCTCTCCAACTTCTTCTGAATAGCCCTTAAGGCGTGTCAGGTCAAAAGAGATGGTGGCCGTGCGGGTGTGAGTCTCTTGACCCTCTATTACTGCCGCAGCCAAGGGGTAGCCGATAATATCTGAAGATACGTTCTGATCGTCGGAAAACTGAAGATAGCCTTTTTTGTCCCTCTCGGCAGCGTCTTCGTAAATTTGATTGATTTGGTTCCGATTTATTGGGGCAGAGACAGAATCGTCCTGAATATCTATGACCAGGATGATCAGTGAGCCCGTACTGGTTGGAATCCTTACTGATTCGGCGATAAATCCGATCTTTTTCATCTCCGGAATTACCAGGGCCAGGGCTTTTGCGGCTCCTGTGGTGGTTAGAATGATGTTGTTGAACACGCTCCGGTTGCGTCGGAGATCAACTGCTCCTGCCTTGGGGGCTCGATCCAGAACCAACTGGGAACCCGTTACCGCATGGACAGTCGCCATGGACGCAGTGAGAATCCTTTCAAAACCGAAATAATCCAACAGGGGCTTAAGCATGTGGGCCAAGCAGTTTGTGGTGCAAGAGGCGTTTGATAGGATTTTGTGTTTGGCCGGGTCAAAGTCACTATCATTGATACCTAAGACCGTGGTGACCGCATCTTCGGGCATAGGGGCGGCCTTGTCCTTTATCTTGAATGGAGCTGACACAATTACCTTGCGTGCCCCGGCAGCCAAGTGACCCCGCACGGCGCCTCCCGGTGCGTCCGGGGCCAGGGTTGGATCGGTGAACTGCCCTGTTGATTCAACCACTACATCAACCCCATGGGATTTCCACGGAATGTGCCTGGGATCACGAACCTCCCGCAGGATGGTAACTCGGACGCCGTCAATCGACATTGAGCCCGTCTTTTCGTCCAGGTTGTCAATCACACGACCTGCCCTGTAACCATGGATGTAGTTATGCAAGGTGCCGTATGTGGAGTCCTTTTCAATGAAACGAGCAACATCCTCGAGGCTTGTGCCCACGGCACGGCCAATGTTTACCACAATTTCCGAAAAGCTCTTCCTTCCTATGTGTTGCCAGATGGAAAGTTTGGCAATACGTCCCATGCCGTTGATTCCAAGCGCTGTGTTGTTCATGATGGCATCTCTCCGTATTTTGTTTCAGTTCAGGAAGCCTGGTCCTTTGGGGCAGGTAAGAGTCATTAGTTTTCCGTACTTGGTTCATAGCATCGAAATGCCTTTTTTAGGCATTTCTATATTACTACTGTATCTCATGTTGTCCTTTGTAGACGAAGCCATTCCGGCCATCTATGCTCAAAAAGTCTCCACGTTGAATGGTGTGGTCGCTCACTATGCCATAACCCGCTTTTTCATAGACCATGAGATTGGAACAGCCCACTACACACGTTTTCTCCAGTTGATGTGCAACAATGGACGCGTGCGACGTTGCTCCTCCCCTGCTCGTCAAAAGACCGTCTGCCGCCGAGATCTCTCGTATGTCGTCCGGAACGGTATCAAAACGAATGAGGATGAGTCGTGTCTCCGGTTCCAGGCTGCGGAAATGGCTGATGTGATCAAGCGAAAAAACAGCCCTTCCATTCAGGGCTCCTCCGCTTACACCAACCCCCTTGGTCAGGAGGTCCCCCTTGAGCTTGGAAGAGGGGACAAAAGCCGGCTGACGTTTCTCTTGGCTGACAATCATATCTCTCGATTGCAGAATGTAAAGTTTGTCTGCTGTTGGTCCTTCAAAGGTGAACTCGATTTCCTGCGCGCTCCATCCCTTCTGATAGACGAGGGATTTGGACACTTCCCGCAAAGCCCCAAAGATTTCCGGGAATACCTCTTCAAGGGCATGATCTTGGTCTCTGCCCTGTGCTATTTTTTGCTCCAGTGAAACGGAATCGGTCCTTACGAGACCGGATACTACATCTTCGCCCTGGTTTCCTGTCGTGTAGTCGCCCCATAGAGTGATTTTGTCGAGAGAGGCGTGTGGTTTGTGTGTGAAAACCACACCTGAACCGGCTTGGTGGTGCAGATTGCCATATATCATACATTGAACTATCACTGCAGTGCCCCAATCATCGGAGATTCCCATGATATCACGGTATGTTCTGGCCTTATCCGAATTCCACGAATAAGAGACCTGTCGAATAGCCTGAAAAAGCTGTTCATGAGGATCATCGATAAGGACCACGCCTGCGGCAGACAGAGTCTGACGATAGGCCAAGGCCGTCTCGCGCATCTGTTCGGGTGTGAATTCCCTTTTTCGGTCCACGGCATATCTGACCTTGTAATCTCTCATGATAGCGTCGAATACGTCCCGTTCCATGTTGTAGGACATGCCCCACGACTGGAGGAAGCGCCTGTAGTTGTCCCAGGCAAACCAGGGCCTGCCTGTTTTCTTGATCAGGCCTTCTACAATGGACTCATTCAGTCCCACATTAAGGAAGGTATCCATCATGCCGGGCATGGAAATGGCGGATCCACTGCGAACCGACAAAAGCAAGGGATTATAAGGGTCACCGAACCGTCTGTTGGAGTGTTTTTCCAATTGTTTTATTTCAAAAAGTATTTTTTCCCTAAGGTCCTGCTCGGCCTGTTCAAAGGCGCTGATGGCTCTAAGACACCTGAAAACCTCTGTTGTGATGATAAACCCGTCGGGGACAGGCATCTTTAGCGCTGCGAGCCTGACCAGGTTGTTGCCTTTGTTGCCCAGAGTGATGGGATCACTGATTAAGCGCATGGGCCTTTGAATTTTTGATACAGATTTGCCTGGGTCATAGCTCAGCAGGAGATCCAGATTTTCACCGGTAAGTTCCTCAGATTGACGGGAAAGGGTATGAATGATTTTGCTGACAAAGGTGTCCAGATATTGAAAGCCAAAAGTGGTTGCCACAATATCCCGGAAAAAGGTCTCTGAAACCTTGCTTATGACCTCTTCAGAGATCTTCTCACCTTGCTTCACGCCATATTTCGGAAGAAGTTTGTCAGGACCCAGTTGCGGTACAATCCGTCCGAGGTTTTCCTTGTGAATACTGGTGTAATGGGTATTCAGGATGTGCTGCTCGGCCCGGGAAAACTCCCTGAAAATGTCCAGGTACTGGGTAAAAGAAAAACGCCTGACTTCGATAGCATGAGTGAGCAAGTTCAAACAGTTCCTCAGTGGTTTGACAACGATGCCATCAAGCTCCATGGCTTGGACAAGGAAATGCATGCAATCGGCAATCTGAATAAAAGTGGTTCGAGTCAAGAAATTAAGGTTGATGGAGCCGATTAGGTTCTCAAAAAGGACATTGGCCAGGTTTTCCAGGCGGAAGGCAAATCCCAGGGAGTCGAATTTTCTCTCGTGATAGGTTCCGTACATGGAAGGAATGTCAGCAGCAATATGCCGCTTGTGGTAGATGTCTTCTGAAATCCTGAATTGCTTTCGGGATAGGATAGTCAGCTTGAGGAATCTCAGATAGTCAAGGATGCCCTGCAGGCGAGTGATCAAGTCAGAGTTTTTCAGGGCTTGCTCAAGGCGCCTGGTCCTGGGGAGCCCCTTGATACCGGCCTCCTTGAGAAGACCGTTTGTCTCGAAATGGTTCAGGTTGTACTTTTGATCAAGGAGTTCCAAAAAGCGGATTAAGAGAAGCACTCGTTGCCTATCGATTTTCAGCTCGTCAGGGACTTCAGACAGATGCTCTCTGAGTGAAGCTATGTCAAGATCCATGACTTGGCGGGCATCTTGAATCCCTGCTTGTTGAAACAGCCGGGTGACCAGCCTGTGCACCCCATCCACATGTTTTCCCGTCTCCTTTATCTCATCAAGGAACTCAGAAGGGACATAAGGTGCAATGGGTTTTTTGTCTCTGTTGCGCCAAAAGTCTATTATTCCCAAAGTAAAATCTATGAGGAGGTTGTTACTCTCCACATGAGACTGCTTCCGAAGAAAGTGTATCAGGATGTCTCCGCGGTTCGAGAGATCATCCATCTCCGTTGACACATCTCTTAGCTCACCTTCGGCATTTATTTCATTAAAATAGACGGGAAACAGCTTGGCCAGCTGTTTGGCGAGATTATAAACAGGGCCGACATGACTGTTAAGGAATAGAGTAATCTCATTCTGAAACAGGTCCGTATCCTTGATATAGAGCCCGGCAAGTTTAAGGTTGATGATCAGAGCGGAAATCAGCTTTTTGCACCACTTTGGATCATTTTCGATCAAATGAAGCCAGGCTTTGATGTTTGCAAGGTGAACCGGATTTGCCCGCACTTTCCATTCGGTCGTGGTGCCTTTGACTTCCGGGCACTGAAACCCGGAGTCAATGGTGTGCTGGATAAACAGATCCACCATGTCGCTATCATTGCTCTTAAAGACCTCTTTCCCAATATTTTCCAGGGCGTGAAAGGCTGCCTCAGGAAATTTCTGCATGCTTTGTCTCAGGGCTTCAAAGGTCCTGCTGAGCAGGTCTTCGACGTTTTCAACCTTGTGGGTGCGGATGATTGCAGCAAGACACCGGTTAAGCCGACCGAGTGTGTCTTCGTGTAGGGAAGAAAGGCCCCTGGTTTCTATGATCTTAAATAGACTCCGGAGTGTTTTGGTGAGTCTGTCTTGGGTGTCGGTTTTAACCTGCTCGATCCTGTGTGGAAGTTCCTTATACGATTTCACGATATCAACATAGCAGGGCAGCTCAAGGAGCGCGTTCAGCACGAGCTTTGGAGTTGCCTGTTGATCGATCTGGTTCAGCCTTTCCATGAATTCATGAAGGTGCGCATGAGATATGTCCGGAAAAAGACCTTGACGCGAGAGTCCCGGATGAGACTTTTCGCCGTCCGTGACAAACCACTCTGCGGGATCTTCCTGTGTGAGCCAGTATTCGTAAGACGTCTGGAGTGTCCTGCGAAGAAGTGGGTTAAAATGGAGGTGATCAAATCCATCCTCTTTCAATTGAGATACGATTTGCCCTATCCGTTTGACCTGATAGTATCCGCTCGACAAGAGAAAAAACTGCTCATCAGGCAAACTCATCAAACCCTCAAAAAGCTCGGACAGGACCGGCATGCAGTCCTTGAGGCGATTTCTTCCGTCATCTATGATTTTTTCAACAAAGTAGACGATATTGTCCAGGGCTTGAGCCTGGACTGACCGGTCAGATGATGAGCTGACGGCATCGAGCCCTTCATTTAAGATAATCTCAATGACTTCAGGCCCTTTGGGATGTTCGTAGTAGACCGAAAAGTGCCTCATTGCGTAGTTGCGCATTTCCTGGACTACATAGGCCCAGTTCTTGAAGGGATGATTCAGTTCGCACAAAAGGGCTTGAGTCTGCTGGAGGAGGCCTGGTAGCCTCTCCACGACCTCTTTGAGAGGTAAGTACCTGGCGTCAATGGATACAGCGCGATCAGTTACTTCCAGGTTGACCTGAAGGGCCTTGGAGGTCAGCCCTGCCGCCTGGGCGGTTCCTGTTGAACAAGTTTTCTTAGCAGGTGTGTCTTTCATTTACTGGATCAGCCTGGAAGAAGGTGGTGATGAAAATATTGAAGCAGGTGGGTGCCGCTATTTCCATAAACAATTTACGGAGCTTTTCCGGCTTTTGTCAAGGAAAAACAGACAGGTACCCTTTTATCTTGATCTTTTGGTTTGTTGCGGATATTTTGCCCGTCATTCATTATGAAAATCCTGGGAATAGAAACCTCTTGCGACGAGACAGCGGCCGCTGTCGTATCTAACGGAAATACCGTTTTATCGAATGTGGTTTGGTCACAGGTTGCGACCCACCATCCTTATGGCGGCGTTGTTCCAGAACTGGCTTCTCGAAAGCACATAGAGAAGATCGTTCCCGTGGTTAAAGAAGCCCTGTCTCTCGCCGGGCTTGATTCAAACAGCCTTGATGGTGTTGCTGTAACCTGTGGTCCGGGTTTGGTGGGGGCGCTCCTCGTCGGCCTATCCTTTGCCAAGGGTTTTGCTTATGCCAGAGGACTGCCGTTGACCGGGGTTAATCATCTGGAGGGCCACATAACAGCAGTTCATCTGGAACCTGCTGCCCCACCTTTTCCGTTTGTGGCGCTTTTGGCTTCAGGAGGGCACACGAGCCTTTACTACGTAGTCGGCCCGACGCGTTTTGAACACATGGGTCAGACCAGAGACGATGCTGCGGGGGAGGCATTTGACAAGGTGGCAAAATTGCTTGGGCTGGGATATCCGGGAGGGGCGGTCATAGATGAACTGTCCCGGCAAGGGGATCCTGAAAGGATACGCTTTCCCAGGGCATTGCTCGATAAGACTGGTTTCGATTTTAGTTTTAGCGGCATAAAAACTGCTGTCGCCCGCTATGTGCAGGGACAACAAGGTGAAAGTTCGGCAAGCCTCCAGGACATTGCAGCCGGATTTCAAGAAGCTGTGGTTGATGTCTTGGTTCAAAAGGCGATCTTGGCGGCTGAGACTAAAAGATGTGAATGTCTGGCTGTTGTGGGGGGCGTGGCGTCAAACAGCAGGTTGCGAGCGCGCATTAGGGAAGAGGCCATGCGCGCCGGCATCACGGTCCATATTCCGAGGCCCGAGTTTTGTACAGACAATGCGGCAATGATCGCTGCTACGGGTTACCACTACCTGTCACAAGGGAAAAACGCGCCCCTGGATCTGGATGCCTACTCCAAGGTCCCGAAGCTCTTGCGATAGCGGATCTGCTTCCTCTTTTCATTGGGCCCGCCCTTATTGGCATCAATTTCGCATTATCTAAAGAAGAGCGTTCCAAACCTCTTTTTTCGTCAATTTGTTGACACAACATGCCGACACGTCTACAAAACAGGAAAAAAGTGACCGATGATTTGAATTCCGTGCGTTTTCCTGATAGAAGAGCTTTTGACTCGATTGAGGAGTATGATGAGGGAGTCAAAAGGTATTGGGAGGCCATTGACGCTTACCGTGAGATGGCCGTTGAGCTGCATAACGACATAATGAAGGGGAAAGTTGCTGGGCCGCAGAAACATGAAGAAGGGTAAAGGGAAATTTTCTTGTATTTTTCCGATATGTTTGGTACGGATTGCAAAAAGTTAACAATACTAGAAAGGAGGAGGAGAATGGCAAGGAAAGTCCTATCGTGCGTGAGTATGCTGGTCTTGTTGTTCGGCCTGTGGGGCTGCGAGACGACGCCCACAGCCAAGGTGACCAGCGGTGAAGGTGGCCCCAGTATGGATGAGGCCCGGATGGAGGCCTATGACGGCCCCAAAGCCAGGATTGCCGTGTCACAGTTTACGGACAAGACTGCAAAAGGCGGTCGTTTACACGGCTGGTGGAATGTACAGATTGGCGATGGTATGCGTGATATGCTTGCTACGGCCCTGTTTAACACGAACCGGTTTATTGTTCTTGAAAGACAACAGATCGGGGAGATACTTGCCGAGCAGGATTTCGGAGCTTCAGGACGGGTCAAGCAGGAGACTGCGGCAGCCATTGGTGAGATTGAGGGGGCTGAGTTGCTGGTAACCGGTGCGATCACGGAGTTTGAGCCTGCTTCCGGCGGAATCGGAGGCGGCATTGGAGGTACCATAGGACGTGTCTTTGGAGCTGTGGCCGGGGGCCTGAAGAAATCCCACATTGCCATTGATCTGAGGGTCATTGATACCCGTAGTTCCCGTATTGTGGCCGCCACCAGCGTGGAAGGCGAAGCCAGAGACACCAGTTTGGGGGGACTGCTGGTTGGATCAAGCGTAGGAGGCGGACTGGGTGGTTATTCCAAGACCTCTATGGAGAAGGCCGTGCGCATTGCCCTGGGCGCAGCCGTGGATTTTGTTGTTACCAAGACACCCAAAGAGTTTTATCATTTCAAGAACTAGTAGCAAGCCGTACCCGGAAATTCCCTGAGAGTCTCTCAGGCTGACAGAACCTTATGATAGAGCTCACCTTTTTGTGAGGAAGGTGAGCTTTTTTTTGGAATTTGGCCTTTATTGGCCTCCTTTTTGCATCAATTTTTGATAGGCTTAGGGGCCTCACCCTCCTTTTCCCCTAATTTCTTAGGGAACAGCTTAAAACAAACAATGGCGCATGAGCAACACACCTCACCCGGGGCCCCTAAGTGAACACCTCCTCGGTCCTTCGCGCAATTCCTGCCAAGTTCAATTCTTGGAGTCGTTCAAGTTTAACGACGACAAACCATACCCAAAAATTGTATTGTAAACAGGTTTTTTCTGTGCTAAATAAAAAAATTTACAAATTTCGCACGTCCCTGGACCTTCTTTCCGGTGCTTTCACGTTTTCTGGCCTGAAAGTGGAGAGGAGGGAAGATAGGGACGGAGGTCCAACAAAAAAAGGAGGAAGATATGTCTTATGTCACCATGAAGGAATTGTTGGAGGCGGGTGTCCATTTTGGCCATCAGACCAGACGGTGGAACCCCAAAATGAAGCGCTACATCTTTGGCGCTCGAAACGGGATTTATATAGTTGATCTCCAGCAGACGGTAAGGATGTTTAGGAAAGCCTATAACTTCATTGTAGAGACTGTTGCCAACGGCGAGTCGGTTCTCTTCGTGGGAACGAAAAAACAGGCTCGCGATTCTGTCTATGAAGAGACCAACCGCTGTGAAATGTTTTACGTGCACAAACGATGGCTGGGCGGTATGCTCACAAATTTTGAAACCATAAAAAAAGGGATTGACAGGCTTAACTACCTTACGGGGATAACCGCAGACGGGACCATCAATCGTTTTCCGAAAAAAGAGATGCTGAAACTTGAGAAAGAGAGGGTCAAGCTCGACAACAATCTGGGCGGTATCCGCAACATGAAAAAACTTCCGGGCGCTGTATTTGTCGTGGATTGCAAGAACGAAAACATTGCAGTCCGTGAAGCAAGACGTCTTGGCATTCCCGTGGTTGCAATTGTGGATACAAATTGCAATCCCGACACAATAGACTACGTTATTCCGGGCAACGACGATGCTATCCGGGCCATTCGGCTTATGACCTCAAGAATGGCTGATGCGTGCATAGAAGGGCGTCAGCGAATGGAAGAACGCCTGAGAGCCGAGGCGGACAAAGATGTTGAGGAGCAGGGTGCGGTCGACGAAACCGTGGCCGGAGAGGCTGTGGAAAGGGCTGTGATATCTGATGGCGCGGAAGGCCCTGTTGTTGAGGTCATCAGAAAAAAAGTCTCAACACCTGAGGTGACAGACGAAGTTGCTGCAGATGAGGCGCAAGAGGGGGCGTGATGGCAAAGATCGATACAGAGATGATTAAGGGGCTTCGTGCCAGAACCAATGCCGGTATTTTGGATTGCAAAGAGGCCCTTAAGGAAACGGACGGGGACATGGAAAAGGCCGTGGATTTCTTGCGAAAGAAGGGCCTGGCCACCGCGTTGAAGCGCGCTGGCCGGGAGACATCTGAAGGTGTAATAAACTCATATATCCATGCTGGTGGCAAGATAGGGGTCCTTGTGGAAGTGAACTGCGAGACCGATTTCGTGGCAAAGACCGATGAATTCAAAGAGCTTGTCAAGAATCTGGCCATGCACATTGCGGCAACCAGACCCCTTGGCATCCTTAGTGAGGATATTCCTGAAGAAATCGTAAAGCGTGAAGAGGAGATCTATCGGGCCCAGGCACTTGAGACGGGAAAACCGGAGAAGATAATCGATAAGATCGTTGAAGGCAAAATGAAGAAGTTCTATAGGGAATCGTGTCTATTGGAGCAACAATATGTCAAGGACACTGATCTGACGATACAAGATCTGATTCACGAAATGGTTTCAAAGATGGGTGAGAGCATTAGCGTAAGACGATTTGCCCGCTATCAACTGGGAGGGGAATAAGTGGCGATGCCTGATGCCTGATGACTAGCGAAGCCAAGGCCTCAAACCGACCAGTTTATGGTGGTAGAATACCTATATAGCTCGCAACGTGGAGATGCTGGTTGCTAGATGCTCGATGCTGGATAAATCAAAAAAGAAATCCTTATTATATCCAGTATCCAGTAACCAGCATCCA
>JAFGFW010000057.1 GCA_016930875.1 Deltaproteobacteria bacterium
AATAGCAAGCTATTTAACCGACGAGCAACGCAGCCAGGCGGGATGGATCGGCGCATCAAAATGTGAAGTTATTTTTGAGCGAGCCCTTAGTGCATTTCATCCTTTGACAGGAAATTGCCCTTCGCCACGCGAAGCGCTGGCGTAACGCACCCCCCAGCCTCATAGCGAGGGGAAGTGATCAATGCGGCATAAGCAGCCACGCCCAGAAGACGCGGTATCGCTCAGGCGTTTTGTGGAGTAGTGGAGTAAAGGAGTGATGGAAAAACCAAACACAGCCCCCCCCTCCGGTCTCAGAGCCAAAGGTCAATACACCAGTACTCCATCACTCCAACAGTCCGTGGAATTCGTCAAGCCAGAGCTGTTTGACTGTGACCACGCCCAAAGGACGCGGGAGTCTATTCTGAATTAGACCAAGGTCTGCTACATGAGCGGACTGCCCGGCTCAGAAGGGCCGTCAAGGGTGACCAGTTTGCAGGCGCCTTTGTCTGCAGCCGTCAGGACCATACCCTGGGAGAGGACACCCATGAGCTTTACGGGCTTAAGATTGGCCACAATTACGATCTGTTTTCCTATCAAATCCTCCGGGTGGTAACTTTTTGCTATTCCTGCCACGACTGTCCGTTCTTCTCCGACATCGACTTTGAGTTTCAATAGGTTTCTTGACCTTGGCACAGGTTCGGCATGAAGCACTGTAGCAACCCGAAGATCTATTTGCTGGAAGGTTTGCACAGAAATCTCTGGTTTCGATGAATTCGGCGTCTCCTTTGCAGGGGCTATTTCCCCGCCCTTTGCTTCCGGTTTATCCAATTCGACCCTCGGAAAAAGAGTGACCGTTTTTGGAAGCTTTGTCCCAGGTTGCATATTCCCCCAAACGCTGAGGTCCTCTAATGTTTGACAGATGCCTGCGGATGTCATGCCCAGGTGTTTTTGCATGACCCGGGAAGCCCTTGGCATGACCGGATAGAGAAGCCCCGCAATGACACGAAGACCTTCCAGAACATTGTAAAGCACGAGCCCCAGCAGTTTGTGCTGTGACTTTTTCTTGGCAAGCTCCCACGGGGCAGTCACGTCTATGTACTTGTTAATCCGGTTTATGAACTCCCAAATGGCCATGAGAGCCTTGTGGAAGGCGAAGTCTTCCATTGCTTTCTTATAGCCCTGAATTGTCTTAAGGGCATCGGACTTCACATCCAGATCCAGACTGCTTTCCTGGGCTTCATCACCTCTTGGCACAACACCTTTGAAGTATTTGTGTACCATGGTTATACTGCGGCTAAAGAGATTCCCCAGGTCATTGGCCAAATCAGAATTGATGCGCTGAACGAAGGCCTTCTCGGTGAAACTGGAATCAAGACCAAAAACCATCTCTCGCAGGAGGAAATACCGAAAGGCGTCTGCACCATACACGTTTTTGAGCTCAAGTGGATCCACCACGTTGCCAAGGCTTTTGGACATCTTGCTCTCATCGACATTCCAGTAACCGTGAACATGAAGTCCGCGATACAGAGGAATGCCTGCGGCCTTTAGCATGATGGGCCAGTATATGCCGTGAGGTTTAAGGATATCCTTGGCGACAAGGTGGTGAACCGTAGGCCAAAACCTCTTGAAACGCTCACCATCAGGATATGTCAGGGCGGAGACATAGTTTAGAAGGGCATCGAACCAGACATAAGTCACATATTGATCATCAAAAGGAAGGGTAATACCCCATTGAAGCCTGCTCTTGGGTCGGGATATGCACAAATCATCAAGGGGTTCACGCAAAAAGGCGAGCGCTTCGTTTCTGTAACGTTCGGGGCTGATGAAATCCGGGTTCTTGTTAATGTGATCCACGAGCCAGTCCTGGTATCGGCTCATTCTAAAAAAATAGTTGGATTCCTTGATTACCTCAGGGATCGTCTTGTGGTCAGGACATCTGCCACCTACCAGTTCCCGTTCAGTATAAAACCGCTCACATCCAAAACAGTATGCCCCTTCGTATTCGCTGAAGTAAATATCGCCTGAATCATAGATCTTTTGCAGGACTTCCTTAACAATATTTACATGAGCAGACTCCGTAGTGCGTATGAAATAGTCATATTCTATGTCGAGCTCAGGCCACAAGGTTCTAAAAAGATCGCTGATCTGATCCACATAGGCGAGCGGGCTCATCCCCTCCTCTCTGGCTGCTCGAACCACTTTGTCGCCATGTTCGTCGGTTCCTGTCAAAAAGTAGGTTTCCTGGCCGCACATGCAATGGAATCGATTAACCAGATCAGCCACAATGGTCGTATAAGCATGACCCAGGTGAGGTCTGGCATTAACGTAATAGATGGGCGTTGTCACATAAAACGGCTGGGGCATATGGTTTTCCTCTCAACAATGAGTCGTGAAGTCCCTGTTTTTCCTATGGGGACACATCTGTCTTCTCGATAATCTCCTCCAAGCTTACATCCAATTCCTTCCCGTCCTCAAGCTGAACGGTAACCGACTCTTTCAGTATGTTCTGACGAACAACTCTTCCCTGGCCCGTCTTGGTCTGCACGACCTTTCCCCAACTTGGGAACTTCCCCTTAAGATCGCAATAGGTCCCATGTTCAAATGCCAAACAGCACATAAGTCGGCCGCACAGTCCGGAAATCTTGCTGGGATTCAGTGACAGCCCCTGTTCCTTCGCCATTCGAACAGACACCGGCTGGAAATTACTAATGAAGGTACAACAGCACAGTTCTTGGCCGCAACGTCCAATTCCCCCGCACATCTTTGCCCTATTACGGACCCCGATCTGGCGCATCTCAATACGCACCCTATATGCCTTAACGAGCATCTTGACCAGCTCTCGAAAATCGACGCGGCCGTCGGCTGTGTAAAAAAAAGTCAGTTTTGTCCCGTCAAACAGACTCTCAACCGATACAAGGTTCATTTGAAGTCCCAATTTCTTGATACACTCCAGACAATATGCATGGCCGGCTTTTTCCCGTTCTAAATTCCTCCTATGCTGTTCAAGATCCCCGTCATTTGCCAGCCGATAGACTTTTTTCAGCGGGGGTCTGTTCTGCCCCTTTTCAACAGTCTTGGAAACAGTCACAACCGTCCCGAGGGCCAGACCGCGCTCGGTTTCCAAGATCACGTGACTTCCAGGGGAAAGGACAAAGTGACCCACATCAAAATCATAGACCTTGCCTTGGGGTCTGAATCTTATACCGACAAATTTGCTCATTATTGCACTTTGTTACCATTTTCAATCGTAAGTTCTCAATCACCCTGGGGATGTAGGCTTTTTCTGAAAGCTGAACTCATACGCATCATCATTACCTCTAAGGCAAGACGGCGATTGGCATTCTTCACGATGGCCCTTTGTGCGGCGGATACAGCCATGATAATTTCCAAGATATCATGGACTGAAAGCTGTTCTGATTTGCGCTGTATCTCTTCCATACAGTCCCTGTTTAGAATCTTCTCAGGGTGGAACCTACATATCAGTATGTCTCTAAACCAAATATTAATCACATCCAGTGCGTCTTGCAATCTGTCTTTATCACGTGCCAGCGTATCGGCAAAGACAAAAAGCGCATGGGTCGACTCCGATGAAACCAACTCAACACGCTCAAGAAGGTCCTTCCGCCAGTCCATCCATTTCTCTGCATCCGCAGACAGGGCTCTCCCCAGGCTTCCTTTGGCCAATACGGCAACGGCCGTGGCTGCGTCTGCATCAAGCCCACTCCTGGTGCCAAGCGCCGCTGCGATGTCTGCAACTGCAACTGGTCTAAAAGGTATCTGCTGGCACCTGGAGACAATCGTTGGCAACAAGTCCATGGTCCGGGAGGCAGTGATGATTATGTATGTGTCATTGGGCGGTTCTTCCAAGATCTTCAGCATGGCGTTGGACGCTTCAAGGTTCATGGCATGCGCGTCATTGATTATGATTACACGCCGCCCCCCCTCAAGGGGGGCAAACCTTAAGACTTTGCGCAAAGACCGCACCTGGTCGATTTTGATAAACGTCCCGCTGGGCTTGACAATGATGACGTCCGGGTGATTGCCCGAAATCACCTTCTTGCAGGATCGACACACCCCGCATGCCGACGTTCCCACAGGCTTCAGGCAGTTCAAGACCATGGCCATGGCCATAGCAGTTGTTTGTCTACCAATGCCGTCAACACCCGTAAAGAGCAAGGCATGGGCCAGGCGATTGTTCTCAAGTATCCGGGTCAGGAGGCGGATGGCGCGCTCCTGGCCTATAATGGATTCAAAGGTCATCAGGTCTCTTTTTCTTCAAACCACCACGCATCTGAAGCGGTTTTCAATACCTGTTTTGCCAGGTTCTGGCCGACCTCGGTTCGGAGTCGAGCTACGACGTGAGGCAGCCAAGCCTCTGGTCCATTGCAGCCAGAATCGCAAAGGGTCTTTAGTTCCAAGATGAGGGCCAGTTGGTCAGCATCGTGGGCAAGCTGTGCTTCCACGGTCTCGCAGGCATTAAACTCCTCAAAAAGGCCGCCCATGGCAGGGCCAAAGGGGATATTCTTTGTAAGGTCTGCCATGGCTCTGTTTTCGTCAGCCACAACATATTTCTTTTGAACGTAGTTGAGGTCGCCAATCCGGGCTTCGCCAAGGTCGTGTAACAAGCACATTTGGAGCAACTTAAGTTGATCCACGTCAGGATGCATCTGGGCCAGAACATATCCAACAAACGCGGAAAGAAAGCTGTGCTCAGCCACTGATTCGCGACCAGAGCCCAGGAAGTGGAAACCGGATCGCGGGATCTCCTTTAAGATCCGCGCTTCAAAGAGCAGATTAGCTATTGCCTTCACAATATAACAAGTCTCCTAGTACCACATATTCCTACACTCTGCAGGCATTTTCATACGCCGGAGGGCCAAAGATCTTGGCCCAAGGCGCACGGCACAAGACAAGTCAAAACGCAATCGACTACCTTGTGCCTTGCGTCTTATGCCTTGCGCCTTAAATCTTGAAGCACGGAGATAGACTCTGAATAATTACATATCTATACAAAAGGCGCAACGAACGCAACCGGAAATCAACTTGACACCGGCAAAAACCTTATGTAACTTCCACCCTCAATTAAGCTTTTCCACTATTTTGGCCCGACGGTTGCATGTGTATATATTTTTGAGGTTTTGAAAAGCTCAGCTTCCACCTTTAATAAAACTTTGATTTACTGAATATTTACTATGCCCATCACGACGTACAGTGACATTATCCAGTTGGTCCTCCAATCCGGCCCAATGGTCCGTTTTGTTCTGTTGCTTCTAGTGTTCTTCTCCATTACCTCATGGGCCATTATATTCTACAAACACCGCTTCATAAAAAAGGCAAGAAAAGAATCAGCCTATTTTCTCGACCTGTTTTGGAACAGACGCAGCCTATCGGAGGCATTTGCAGCCTCAAAGAAACTCCGGCACAGCCCTCTGGCGCGGATATTTCGTGTTGCGTACGTTGAGCTCAGAAAGGTGAAAAGCCCGCAGCCGGCCTCAACAAATACTGAAAAAGGGGGGGAATTGAAGTCAAATCAAGACATGGCGGCTCTTGACAACATAAAGCGGGCGCTTCGGCGAGCCTTGAACGTGGAACTCACCGAATTGAACAAGGCCGTCCCTTTTCTGGCAACAACGGGAAATACAACTCCTTTTATTGGGCTTTTCGGCACAGTATGGGGGATCATGAATGCCTTTCGAGGCATCGGCCTCAAGGGCTCTGCCAGCTTGGCCGTTGTGGCGCCAGGTATCTCTGAGGCGCTGATCGCCACGGCTGCCGGACTGGCTGCTGCGATACCGGCGGTAGTCGCCTACAACTATTTTGCCAATAAGATTCGCGTCCTGGAATCGGAAATGCACAATTTTTCGGCCGATTTCTTGAACTTGATCGAACGAGAATTGATAATACGAAAGGGGAATTAGGGCTATGGCTATGGGAAACAGCAACAGCCCTTTCATGTCGGATATCAACGTAACACCCTTGGTGGATGTTATGTTGGTCCTCCTCATTATTTTCATGGTGACTGCCCCCATGATGATGCAAGGGGTAAATGTATCATTGCCCCAGACGACCCCCAAACCCCTGACGGCAGAAAAGGACCATCTGACCGTAACCGTGGACCGCAGCCAGCAAATCTACATCAATGACTACAAGGTGGCGCTGGAAGCCCTTCAAGAAAAAATAAAAAAGATCCTGGAGGGTCGTCCGGACCAGAAAGTTTACCTGCGGGCAGACAAAAGCGTTCCTTACGGCGTTGTGGTGCGCGTGATCTCTGAAGTAAAGAACGCTGGCGTGGAACGACTCGGAATGGTTACGGAACCCTTGAAAGAGACGGCCAAGAGGAGATGAGTTTTGCGAATGAGCCACTATCCGAATCCTCTCTCCATAGTTCTCCGGACCGCAGCTTTTGCCACCCAGGATCGTGAGCAAAGCGGGTTGAGCTCATGGTTACCCATCTTGAAGCTCTAGGCCAAGGCGCTTACACTGACCGAGCATGGACGGGCATGATAGCCCTTTCCGTTCTTTGCCACGTCCTGTTCTTCTCGGGGGTGATGTTTTTGCCAGAATTACGATATACTGCCCCCAGTATACCATCTGCCGTTGAGGTTGATCTTGTGAGTCTGCCTGCGGCCACACGACTTGTGAAACCGCCCCTGAGTCAATCGCAAGTGCCCCCGCAGGTTAAGACAAGACCGGTAAAGCCGTCTGAAAAGGTCTCATCGGTGGAACTTGCGAAAAAGCCCGAACCTGTTCAGCTCAGAAATACAGTGGAATTTGACACGCCTCGACCCGGGGAGGCCGTGTCATTGGCCTCAAAACCATTACGGGTCAAGCGATCGCTGAAAAAAAAGACCTACAATGTATCAAAGGTCATTACAAAGGCGATCGCGAAAATCGAGAAACAAGCCCCGGAGTCAAGACCCAGTGCGGTGCTTCAGGCCATTGATGAGTTAAAGAAGAAGGATGAGGGCACGACAGGAACCGTGACAACCGGTCATGGTCCTGCCAGAGATGACATCGGCAGAAAGAACCTGGAGCTTCTCGACATTTACAATGCAGAAATATGGCATCTGATCCAGAAAAACTGGGCCTTTTCTGAAGAGATGGCTCGAGGCCGCACAAATCTGGAAGGCATTATAATTGTGAAGATCATGAGGGACGGCGAGATACGGGATATCTGGTTCGAAAGCAGGTCAGGCAACAGCTATTTTGATGATTCTGTTCTGAAGGCAGTAAAAAAGTCGAATCCTTTGCCGGCGCTCCCTGATGGGTTTCTCGGCCCGTACTACGAGGTGGGCATTAGGTTCAATCCTTCTGAGTTGCAAAGGAGGCCTTAATCGCATCATGCAAAGGGTTAGCCACGTGGTCATACATCTTGCCGTAGCGCTGCTGCTGATCTGCTCAAGCGTCCCTTGTCAGGCACGTGTCTATATCGACATCACCGCCCCTTATCTTCGCAAGATTCCCACTGCCGTGCCGTTTTTCAAAGAGGTGGGCCCCGGGAACAAACATAATGAGTTCGCTGAGACCTTTGCGAACCTCCTTGCAGAAACCATAGATTTTACAGGCTTCTTTAAGATTTTGGACAGAGGGAGTTTCCTGGAAGATCCTCAACAATCCACCCTTATGGAGCACACAATCAATTTCAAGAACTGGACAGATGTGGGCGCTGAACTCCTGATCAAGGGTGGATTCGAATATCAAGAAGACATCCTTAAGGTGGAGCTTCGCCTCTTCGACACCTTTGGAGGCCGTCTCATAATCGGCAAGCGGTATACGGGCCACCTGAAGGATCACCGACGCATGATCCGTCGTTTTTCAAACGACCTGATTCGCCGTCTCACCGGCCATGAGGGAATTTTCAACACACAGATCGCATTTGTATCGACAGCAGCAGGGCACAAGGAGATCTTCGTTGCCGATTTTGACGGATACAACCCGAAGCAGTTTACAGATACCGGGGCCATAACGCTTTTTCCTGCCTGGTCCTCGGATGGTAGATGGCTTGCCTATACAGACTACGGGCGAGGCAAACCGGATCTGTATATCAAAAACATAAAAGAACGACGGGGCACGGTTACCTCTTTTAAGGGTTCAAATATCACGCCGTCATGGGTTCCGGGGGAGTTTTCCCTGGCGGCATCCCTTTCCCACGAAGGGAATCCATCGCTTTATCTGCTGACAGGCAAAGGAAAGATTATCAAAAGGTTAACCCACCATTGGGGCATTGATGTTTCCCCCGCCTGGTCACCAGACGGCAAGGCGCTTGCTTTTGTCTCCAACCGGTCAGGATCACCTCAGATATATATTAAGGACATGGAAGACGGGGAAGTCCGGAGGCTCACATTTGAAGGCAATTACAATACGGCCCCAGAATGGTCTCCGCGGGGCAACTATATAGTCTATACAGGATTGGTTCGAGATAATGGGACAAACATCTATATTGTTTCCCCAGACGGGGGAGAGCCCATTCAACTGACCCGAGACGCCGGCAACAATGAATCGCCAACCTGGTCGCCGGATGGCAGTCTCATTGCCTTCTGTTCGACCAGAGAAGGAGCGTCCAGGATCTACGTAATGAATGCCAATGGTTCAAACCAGCGTCGTCTGCTGACGCTTCAGGGAGAGCAAACAGACCCCAGTTGGTCACCACGCCTTTCCGGCTATTGAAGAAGGGACCGAAAATTTGTGTAAGTTGGTCATTGACTTTTTTCAGATTTTCAAATAATTACAAAACCAATACAGCATATTGGGGGATATTGTTTAGATCTTGTTTCTGCTTGAAAGGAGGTAAACCGTATGACAAAGAAATTTTGGGTAGGTTTGGCACTGGTGTTGATTGTTCCTGGGCTCATGCTTGCAACTTCCTGCGCCAAGAAGAAGATTGAATCCGAGCCTGGAGTGGTCACAATCGAAGAGGAGCCCGTAACAGAAGGCATAACGGCTGATGACGAACGGGCAAGGCGAAGGGCCTTAGAAGAACAGCGTATCAGGGAAGAGCGTTTGCGCGAAGAGGCCAAAACGCGCAGAGAGCGTGCTGAACTGGAGGAATTCCAAAACAAGCACATCTATTTTGAATTTGACAAATCCAGGCTCCTTCCTGAATCAAAGGAAATCCTCAGACATAAAGCAAAATGGCTGATGGCTCATCCGGACGTCTCGGTGATCATCGAAGGTCATTGCGACGAAAGAGGAACGAGCGAATACAATATGGCCCTTGGGGACCGACGCGCTCAGAGCGCCAAGAGCTATCTGGTCGATCTTGGAATTGGATCCATACGGCTGATGACAATCAGTTATGGAGAAGAGAGACCTCTCGATCCAAGTCACAACGAGAGGGCTTGGGGCAAGAACAGACGGGACCAGTTTGTCATAGAATAAGATCTCGCAAGGACTCCTTTGCCGTGGTCCTCTCCGCCACGTCAGAGACACTCCGGCAGACTGGAAAAAGTCCGAATGTTTGAAAGGGCTTACCATTAAGGCGGTTGTTTGTCAAACTGTTGACAGACAGCCGCCAAGCAGGATTGGTCGCAGCCTGATATCCGCGAAAGTATCACTATGGGCACAAAAAAAACCGTAAAAAGTTGGTTAGGACTCCTGGCTTTTGCATTGGTTGTGAGTGGCTGTGCCCTGCAGGACGATCTGATCACCGTCGACAATCGCCTCACAGCCCTGAAACAAAGGGTTTCGAAACAAGACAAAAAGGTTGAGGCTATTCACTCCGAGATTGCCCGTTATCACGAGGAACAACTAAAATCAGATGAGGCTATTCGGAGCAAGTATGCCAACCTCCATGCCCTGATAAAAGACTTGAGACATGAGATAGCAATCCTTCGCGGTTATTTAGAAGAGAGCCAATACGACGCCCAGCAAAAGCTGGGCACGATGACCGAGCATGAGAAGCGCTGGAAGGAGCTGGAAAAATCTCTTCAAACCGGTCTTGATCGGATTGTTCGACTGGAACAATACTTGGCCATGGAACCTTCGGAAAAGCTGGTTTCTTCGGGGCCGGAGAAGACTGGGACAGACCAGGGAAAACCATCTGCCTCGAAAACGCCAGATGAAATTTACGCCGGGGCCAAACAGGAGTTTGACAAAGGAGAGTACGAGGCTGCTCGCGAGCTGTTTCAGAGCTTTTTGAAACAGTACCCGAAATCCAAAAACGCCGACAATGCTCAGTTTTGGATTGGAGAGATTTACTATCGCGAGAAATGGTATGAAAAGGCCATATTGGAATATCAGAAGGTGATTGAGACCTACCCCAAGGGAAACAAGACTCGCAGCGCCCTGCTGAAGCAGGGATACGCGTTTTTGAATCTGGCGGATAAAGATAACGCCAGGCTCATCCTGAAAGAACTGATTCGCAAGTATCCGGATTCCAATGAGGCAAAGATCGCCAAAGAGAAGTTAAAGAGATTTCAATGACAGACAAACACAAAATATGACCCTTGAAACCTCCACTCAAGGTCATAGGCATAGATCCCGGTTTGGCTGATACCGGTTTCGGGATCGTGGAGGGAACCGGCTCCCGAATAGGCGAGTATTGCTTCGGCACGATTCGAACCTCCAAGACCGAGGTCTTGGCCAGCCGATTGAATCATATTTTTTCTGAACTCTGCTCCATTCTGGATTCCGAAAAGCCCAACCTCGTTGTCATTGAAGATGTCTTTTCTCTTAACCGATACCCCAAATCGGGTATCGCACTTGGGAAGGTCTGCGGTGTCATACTCGTGGCAGCCGCTCAGCGTGGCGTGCAGAGCATTGAACTGCCTGTGCGGGAAGTAAAACGCGTCCTTACCGGAAACGGCAAGGCCACCAAGGCGCAGATGGAAAGAGCGGTCAGGCATTTTCTGAAAAGACAAAGCGCTATTTCCCCGTCCCACGCCTCTGACGCACTGGCCCTTGCCCTCGTCGGTCTCTTCAGGCATGTTCAGGTCCACAGGAGCAGGATATGATCGGTTATCTCGAAGGAAAATTGCTAAAGAAAGAAAAGGACCGCATACTCCTTTTGACCAACCAGGTCGGCTACGAAATACTCCTGCCCGCAATTGTCAGAGAATCCATTGATTCCAAAAAGATCGGTGAAGAACTTGCTTTACACATCTACTATCATCAGACGGAACGGCAACCTAAGCCAACCCTTATAGGTTTTAACCTTGAAGCGGAGAGGGAATTCTTCCGGTATTTCATATCAGTGGAAGACATTGGGCCAATAAAGGCCATGCAAGCGCTCACCGTTTCCGTTCGCGACCTTGCCCGGGCTATAGAGTCCAGGGATACGGCGTATCTAAAAAAACTGAAAGGGATCGGGAATCGCACAGCGCAAAAAATCCTGGCGACCCTGGAAGGCAAAATGGCCAAGTTCGCCCTAATCCGCGGGGCCGAGAAACCCACCGAAGCCGTCCCATTGGAAGATTTCAAAGAACGGGTCCATGACGTCATGGTAAAACAACTGGGGCACAAGGCAAGGGAGGCCAAGGAGATGATCGCTGCTGCATTAAAAAGAAATAGCAACATCAACACAGCCGAAGAGCTCTTTGAAGAGGTCTACCGCGGTGAGGCCATTTGATGGGAGACCAGGATTCCGGAAAAAGTCTAGCAGTTGATGTGAACACTGGCGGCGTGTCCCGTGACAGGGTCAACCATCAAGAGGCAGCATCAGAATTTGTGAGCCTCAGGCCCAAGAACTTAGGGGAATATATAGGTCAAGCAGAGGTTATAGAGACCCTTGCTATTGCCATTGAGGCTGCGCTTCAGCGGAAGGAGCCACCGGATCACATCCTCTTTCATGGCCCTCCTGGCCTGGGAAAGACAACCCTTGCCCATATCATTGCCGAGGAGATGGGAGTAAACATTACGGTGACCAGTGGTCCAGCCCTGGAAAAGGGTGGAGATCTGCTAGGCATTTTAACCCATCTGGAAGAAGGGGACGTACTCTTTGTTGATGAGATGCACCGCCTTCCGAGAGTGGTCGAAGAATTTCTCTATCCGGCCATGGAAGATTTTGCAGTCGATTTTATCTTTGACAAAGGCGTTCATGCAAGAAGTCACCGGTACCGCCTGGAACGTTTTGTTCTGGTGGGCGCCACCACCCGGGCAGGGTCACTCTCTGCCCCACTGCGTGAACGCTTCGGCATATTCAGGACACTTGATTTCTACTGTGAAGACGATCTTGTTCGGATCGCAAAACGTTCGGCAGCCATTCTGGATGTCAAAATCGATACTGACGGGGCGTACGAGATCGCCCGCCGGTCTCGAGGCACCCCCAGGATCGTTAATCGGCTCCTGAAACGCGTAAGAGACTTCACCCAGGTCAGAGGCACCGGCATCATCGACAAAGATACTGTCCACAAAGCCCTGGAGCTTGAAGGGGTGGATGAAAAGGGGTTGACAATTCTCGACAGAAAGCTCTTAAGAGCAATCATCGATTTTTACAAAGGCGGCCCTGTGGGCATCGAGGCCATTGCCGCTACACTGCAAGAGGAGTCTGACACCCTGGTGGATATGGTGGAGCCCTATCTGTTGAAGTTGGGGTTGCTCACCCGCACATCGGCCGGCCGCAAGGTCACTGAACAAGCCTACCGACATTTCGGCCTTTCCGTACAACAGGGGCTGTTTGGATAAGTATTCGCGTCCAGAGGCATTTCGACGGCATACCGAACCAACTATGGCAAAGCCAATGACTCTTTCAGCCGTCCGCCTGCGGGCCGTAGCCTTCGGGCTCTCCGCCATAGGCTTCGACCCGCAGGCTGGCGGAGAGCTCGTAGCCAAGGCTACTTTCCGGCCTTCGTAGCCGTTGCCGCTTCGGCGGAGTAGGCTGGCGAAGTCGGCGACGTGGTCAAGAAGACCATGTTTTCCATGTGAACAATGAAGCAGACAATCCCGGTCATAACCTTGCTCACAGATTTTGGCCTTAAAGACGAATACGTTGGCGCGATCAAAGGGGTCATCCTGTCAATCAATAGCAGGGTTCAGCTAGTTGATATTTCCCACAACTTGACCAGGCACGATATCTTGCAAGCGGCCCTGATAATCAAAGGCGCATTCAGGTATTTCCCAAAAGGCTCCATCCATGTGATCGTAGTTGATCCCGGCGTGGGCGGAAAGAGAAAGGTCATCTGCCTCAAGAAGGAAGGGCACGTTTTTGTTGCCCCCGACAATGGCGTACTGAGCTTGGTTACTCAGGATGGAAAGGCGGATGAGATATATGCCGTAAGCACCCAGGCATACTTCCTGAAGCCGGTGAGCAATACGTTCCACGGCAGGGACATCATTGCCCCTGTGGCTGCCCACTTGTCAAAAGGAGCAGCTTTGCCTAGCCTCGGAGAAAAACTGACGCTTGATGACATCAACACGCTGGATATACCTGTTCCCTTCTTGTCTTCCGATGGGAGACTGCTGGCCGGAGAAATAATCTCAATCGATCATTTCGGAAATCTCATCACCAACATCGATCAGAAAACGTTTGAGATCTTCACGGGAAAAAGGAAGTCAGGAACTGTAGTCATCGGCCTTGGAAGTTCCACAATCCAAGGTGTCTCAGAATCTTATGACACGGTAAAGGTGGGCGATCCTTTAGCCATCTTCGGAAGCCGAAACCTGCTTGAAATATCCGTAAACCAGGCAGATGCCAGCTCCTATTTTAGGGCCCGCGTCGGACTGGCTGTAAATGTAGAGGTTTTGACCAAAAAGAACTGATGATTAACGACGTTTCGAAATTACTTATTTGGGGACGTCATGTTTTTGCTTTTTCGCTCTTGACGCCGAGGAAAGAGTTGAGATTCAGGCTCTGCATCTTGGCAACCCTTTTTTTCGCTTCACAGCCGGACACAGTATTTAGCCACCCCCATGTTTTTGTCGACAATTCCATAGAGATCGTGTTCAATAAAAAAGGTTTGGCGGGGTTCGAGGTGAGGTGGATTTTTGATGAAATGTTCAGCAGTATGCTTGTTCACGATTTTGACAAGAATATAAATGGAAAATTTGAGGCCGACGAAATAGAGCAGGTAAAAAACGGGGCGTTTTCTAATCTAAAAAAATTTCAGTATTTCACTTACATCAAAATCAACGGCAAGCCATTTAGAGTGCAATTCGTCAAGGGCTTCTCCGCAAAGATCGAGAAGGATAAGGTTTCCTATCGTTTTTTCGTGCCGTGCCATGTTCAGGCCATTTGTGCATTCAAGGAAGTCAAAATATCCATTTATGACAAGAGCTTTTATTCCAGCCTTTTTTTGACAAAGACCCCTGTCAGTTTTCAAAACGCTTCATCGTATGACTATCAGTACAATATTGGTAAGAACACCAAGGAGCCGTATTATTTCGGACAAATTTATCCTGAAGAGCTCACCATTAAATTCAGGATCAAAGATGAATAGAGTATTTTGGGCCGTTTTTTGCTGTTTCCTGTTTTTTTCGCCATTGACCAGCACGGCTGGAGACAACCCTTTTGTTTCAAAAGAACCCCGGAAAACGAGCGCTGATCTTCCCACACATGCCTCCGAGATCTTCACGAAAGTTGCTTTATGGCAGCACAAACTCAATAATGAATTGACCCGATTAACCAAAGAGCTAAAGACGACCAAATCCAAGAATGCCCTCATCCCGCTAATTCTCCTCGCTTTCCTTTATGGCGTCATACACGCAGCAGGTCCTGGTCATGGGAAAACAATCTCCTTTTCTTACTTCCTATCGGGAAGAAGCCAAGTCAGGAAAGGCATTCTTCTGGGCAATTTGATCTCCTTTCTTCATACCTTTTCCGCAGTGTTCATTGTCCTGGGCATCTATTTCATTTTTAAGAAATCTTACCTGTCATCCTTCGAGACCGTTTCTCAAAAGCTCAAGATAGTTAGTTTCAGCCTGGTTGTTTTGATTGGACTGGCGCTATTGATCAGCAGTTTGCTTAGCCTACGGCAAAACCATCTTCAGAAAGGAGAAGCGGACAGGGCCATTAGTTGGCTGGATCACAAAGGTATTTTGCCTATCGCCATTGCTGTTGGCGTCGTGCCTTGTCCGGGCGTTGTGATCATTATGTTGTTCAGCCTTTCCCAGGACCTCTTGGCTATAGGCCTCATGTTGTCCTTTTTCATGGCTTTGGGAATGGGCATGACTATTTCATTTGCAGGTGTTCTGAGTATTGTGGGACAAGAGGGCGTGCTAAAGTGTTTTTCCGGAAGGAATAAGGCCCGCATCTATGGCCAGCGGGCTTTATCCGTCCTTGGATCATTGTTGATAGTGTTGTTTGGGATGATCTTGCTTCTGGGGGCTATCTGAAGTGGCAAACATGAGAAAAGAAATGGTGAGAACGATTTGTATCATTTTGGCCCAAATTATTACGTCAAGCCTTCTTAATAGCAGCCCC
Source organism: Deltaproteobacteria bacterium (assembly GCA_016930875.1). Classification (NCBI taxonomy): domain Bacteria; kingdom Pseudomonadati; phylum Myxococcota; class Myxococcia; species Deltaproteobacteria bacterium. Next base: position 15,335 of record JAFGFW010000057.1, read on the forward strand.
CTTTTTGAGTCCCTCCCTGAATCCCACAGAAGGTTCCTTTGCCCGCGATAGTCTCCGCTTCTTAAAATCTTCGACAGCGCTGCGTACCGTCCCTGTTGCCCCCAAGTAGATTCGTATCGTTGCGTCCTGCAGCGTAACAAAGGCGTTGTGCCCCACGTTGCCGGTCAACACAGTCTTAACCCCTTTGCCGGTCAGAGATTGTACTGCATCAACACAGGCAGCATCCTTGGCTGATGCCCCGGGATTCTCGAAGGCCTTTACGCCTCCTGTTTCGGTATCCACTATGACGAAAAAGGGACTGCGTGAAAACCGCGGCTCAATTTCAGAATCCATGGATTTGCCCTTTGATGTAATCGCAACCTTCATTGTCCGACTCCTCTCTGACTGACGGCTATAGCATGTTACGATGAAATGAAAAGGGTATGACACGTTTTTAAAACCACATTATTTTTTGTACAATAACACCCGCAAAACGTCAACTTGAAAGCCCACCCAGTAATCATCCTCCAAAAAAAATCGATTGATGCCGGCGTTCAAAGAAGCATCGATCTTTTCTGCAAAAAAATATGGATCCGCCCCTCAAGCGTAATCTCACAATCATTTGAAATAGGACAAGGCGCTGTTACGGAGGACACCACTTTGGCAAGTCATTCTTCCGGCAGCGCTGTTGGCGTGCCACCTCCAAAATAGATGGCCTGGAAAGGATGAGCCTCAACAAAAAGGGCACTGACTGTGAGATCCATCTCTTTGACAAGGGCATCTGCGTATTGCTCGCCAAGGTCCGAACGATAGGCATTTTGAAAAAAGCCGCAGTATCCATGCACACATCCAATACATTATGAGGGAAATCCCACAAAAAAAACGATGTCCCTATAAATGCTCTTCCCAAGAAATATGGACGGATCCTCCCCAGAATCACTCAATTCGGCTCACAAACAAAGGGCGGAATAGCCTGATTACCGCCCTCTCCTTCAAAATACCCTGCAGGACCATGGCGTCCTTTCATTTGATTCATTCGATGATGTTGGAATTCCGTTAGACGAACAATTGTATCGTTTTGTCTACAAGGGAAAACATTTGTGACGCGTTGATATCCCTTGACATCATGCTGAACACCCTTTATGTAGTTGGCTTAATGTCCATTCTGGGGAGGACCACGACGAACAAGGCGGATCTCATAGAGGCACTGAAGAAGGAAACCGGCCTCACAAAAGCAAAAGCTGCGGAAGTCGTCAGGTTGTTCTTCGACGAAATGTCCAGAGCTCTCGCAAGGGGCGACAGGGTCGAGATCAGGGGTTTTTGTAGCATCTATGTCAAGGATTACAAGGACTACACAGGCAGAAACCCCAAGAGTGGTGTGCACACCCACGTGCTACCGAAGAAACTACCCTTCTTCAAATGTGGTCAGGAATTGAAGGAGAGGATCAATTATTGATAGACCAGAGAATCACACACGGAGGAAAGTAATCATGGCAAAGCTTAAGAAGGATCTGCAGGCGGTGACCAGAGGCCTGAAGGCACTTACAAAAAAAACGGAGAGTCTGGTCAAGGCGGTTGACAAGCCCGAAAAGGCCCAAGTTGCCAAGAAACCGAAAGCTAAAGCCAAGGCTAAACCCGCAAGAAAAGTGACTGCGAAGAAACCGAAAGCCAAGGCCGAGCCTAAAGCAACAAAGAAGGCTCCCGCGAAGATGAAAGCTACAGCTCCCACTGCTACTGACCAGGTACTCCAGATCATCAAGAGGTCAAAGAAGGGCGCTGACGTCCCCACAATAGTGAAGAAGACGGGGCTTGATGACAAGAAGGTCAGGAATATAGTTTCCAGGGCGTTCAGTCTGAAGAAGATAAAGAGAACTGGACGGGGAGTTTATGTGGGGGCGTAGTACCCGGCACACACCTTGGTGTTTTTTGCCATGCCTAGCTGTTGTTGATCCTTTTCTAAGAAGGGTGGTAGTATTGGATATGTCTGCAGATCAGCTAAAAACAAGCCATGGTTTTGGGGATTTCGTCTATTGGAATCTGTTCATAGCTATTCCTTTTGTCACTGCCTGTATAGCCATTTCTAAGAGCTCAACGGTGGGGATGATTGCCTACATCATCGCATCGATACTTATTCTCTCGGTTGGCGTCTTCAAATCATTCTGCACTCATTGCCCTCATTATGTTCAAAGCAAGAATACTGTGAAGTGTATGTTTCTTCGAGGCATACCTAAGTGTTTCACACAAAAGGCAGGGCCTTATGATCTTGTTGAGCAGGTTATCGTGGCAATTTCGTTGATAGTCTGGATAGTTATGCCTATATATTGGTTGTGCTTGCATCCAGGTTTGCTGGCAATCTATTTTGTCTCACTCATAGTGTTCGGTGCAACGGTGAGAAGATATGAATGCAGTCGATGCATTCATTTTCATTGCCCTGCCAACAGTGTACCAGAAGATGTAAAGAGCCGGTCCTTGGACACTAATCCCCACCTGACAAATCACCCAACCTAATGCCCGTTCAAAAGTCCGATTTAGATCCTTGCCTGGAGACTGCCCTTTTTCTTCCTCCACTCCCTTAAAACTACGTTCCATGATTCGGACACAGACGCAGCGTCTCCAATACTTCGGGGGGCTGTTCACTGTAACGCCCGTGTCTCCCTTTCTTTGACTTGCAACAAAATCAGAGCCGAACCTTTTGCCCTTTCACAATACCTTTGGCAATCCAGATCTTCTTTCCAGTATCTTTAGCCCCGCTGAAATCAATGCCATTGATGTGATGCGGTTGGTGCATTGGTTGTCAGGTTAACTTCATCAAATAATCCGATTAATGCTGGCTGTGTTTGGTTGTTGATTTATTTAAGGATGTCCCGCTTTTCCGCCCCGGATGAATCTGTCGGTTTCAGTTTAGATGATCATCTTCGCCAGGATATCCTATGGGGAATGTCTGGTGACGTGACGACTAACCTAGTCCAATGAGGCTACCACCCTGATAGATGATGAATGCTACGAGCCAGGCCAGGCCAGTGCTGTAGAAGATGCTAAAGAGGGTCCACTTCCATGAATTGGTTTCACGCCTGATAACGGCAACTGTGGCAAGGCATGGGACATAAATCAGAACAAAGGCCATCATGGCATATGCAGAAAGGGGGGTCATGCCGGATCTTTTCAAGGCCAGCTTCAGAGCCTCGCTTCTTTCATCCTCTTCACTCCCGACGGCATAAAGAACACCCATGGTACTTACTACGATCTCTTTTGCCACAAAGCCGGTCAGGACTGCTACACTGCCACGCCAGTCCATCCCGATTGGAGCAAGGACCGGGGCAAACATCTTTCCCAGGCGCCCCATGTAAGACCTTTCCACTTTCTCTTTGGCCATCTCAGCCTCAAGGGCTGAAACGGCCTTGTCTCTTTTCCGGACGAGTTCTTCCCGCAAGCCACCCTCTGCCTCGGAGATGGAAATCTCATATTGCGCCGTGCCACTTGCTATCTCCGTTTCGTAATCCCTTGAAAACTGAACTTCCTGCGGGAAAGCACTCAAAAACCACACAACGACCGAACCGATCAGTATCACGCCTCCCATCTTCCTCAGAAAGATCTTGCTTCGATCCCACATATGAATCAATAGAGATCTCAACATAGGGGCCCTGTAAGGCGGCAGTTCCATAACAAAGGGCGCAATCTTCCCCCTGAGCAAGGTCGATCGGAACAAACGCCCAATAACAATCGCCAGCACGATACCAAGGGCATAAATCGAAAAAATGGCATTACCGGCCTTTGCTCCAAAAAACGTTCCGGCCAGCAGGATGTACACTGGGAGCCTGGCAGAACAGGACATAAGAGGGTTGATCAAAATCGTCAGCACGCGATCCTTTTCGCTTTCCAGGGTCCGGGTGGCCATGATAGCCGGAACATTGCAGCCAAACCCCATGAGCATGGGGATAAAGGATTTGCCGTGAAGCCCTATCAGGTGCATTACTTTATCCATGAGGAAGGCAGCCCGGGCCATATAACCCGTATCTTCAAAAAGGGCTATGCAGAAAAAAAGAATGAGAATATTCGGCAAGAATATCATGACACTTCCCACTCCGGCTATAATGCCATCAACGATCAGATCGTGGAGGATACCCTCCGGCAATAGCTTGGCCGCGAGCTGGCCTGTCCATCCCACTCCCGCATCAATCCAGTCCATGGGATAGGCGCCCAGGGAAAAGGTAATCTGAAACATGGCCCATATGAAAAACACAAATATGGGAATGCCCAGCAGGCGGTTCGTAAGAACCTGGTCTATTTGCCGAGAGACATCCACCCTGCTTTTGGAAACGGTCTTCAACACCTCTTTGATAATGCCGGCAATAAACCCATAGCGGTGGTCCGTCATGACAATCTCAGGTTCATCATCAAAGAACTGCCTGAGCTTTCCGCGCTTTTGCTCTGCCTCCCTGAGTATGGCTTCGCCGTTCTGGCTATCGATCTCCAGTATTCGCTTTCTCACAATCTTATCGTTCTCGAGGAGCTTTATTGCAATCCAGCGAACATTATGCCGAAGTTCTTCGCGCGTGTTATCTCTTATGAATTCCGAAAGCTCGCCGATCGTTCTTTCAATATCCTTACCGTATTTGACCCGGCGGGTCAGGGGAAGCTCTCTGTCAGACTCCACCACTGCAATGATGCTTTTAATAAGTCCCTGTGTTCCTTCGTTTTTGTTGCCAACCGTAAACACAACGGGCACGTCGAGAAGTTCTGAAAGCTTATCTCCGTCTATCTTGTCACCGCGGCCATTGGCCACATCAGCCATGTTGAGCACAAACATGACCTTGGTATCGAGTTCCCGAAGCTGTGTGGCCAGGTATAGGTTACGTTCCAGATTAGAGGCATCAATGATATCCACTACCACGTCAGGCTTTTCATCCAGGATAAAATTGCGAGCCACGATCTCTTCAATGGAGTATGCGGTGAGGCTGTACGTGCCAGGGAGGTCCACAATGGTCAGATGGTAACCTTTGCTGGTAAGATGACCTTCTTTTTTCTCTACAGTGACTCCGGGCCAGTTTCCAATTTTCTGGCGGGTACCCGTAAGATTGCTGAAGATAGTGCTTTTGCCGGAGTTAGGATTCCCGGCAAGGGCAACTGTTATTGATTTTCGGGCCATGCGTTACGTCCCCTCGCCTTTGACATTTTCCACCTGGATGTCGGCAGCTTCTTCGACCCGCAGAGAAACATGATAGCCTTTGAGTACGAGTTCGATGGGATCTTTGAGGGGGGCATATTTCTCAACGTAGATCTGAGTGCCGCGCAAAAACCCCATCTCAAGGAGTCTTCTGCGAAAAGGACCCTCACCCCCAATCCGGGCCACGGTGGCTGTCTGTCCTTCCCTCAACTCACGAAGGTTCACTGCAAATCCTTCCGACTCCCGTTTGGTTTGACCATAATCTTCTTGGCAAGGCCACGGCCCATGGCCAGGCGCGTGGCGTTTACGGCAACAACAAGCTGGCCTTCACCCCTGTTGGTTATGACCTCTACCTCGTCCCCTCTGCGCAGCCCCATGCTGGCCAGGCGCAGTTGCGCGCCCGAGCCTCCCATGAACTCTTCTATGATGCCGCATTCTCCTTCATGGGCATATGACAGTGGCATCAGCCGAACTCGTTCCTTGAGACAGTCTGCACACAGTCCGTATATTTCTATCTTTTGCTGGAGTACGTGAAAGCCGTGCAGCGCCGCTATTTCCACTCGCATATTCTCCAGTTGCTGGTTTTTAAACTCAACGATTTTGTTACATTTAGTGCAAATGAGGTGGTCGTGGTGTAAACCCAGATGTCGGTGTTCATACAGCGTCGGCCGACCTTCGAATTTTTTCTTTGAGGCAAAGCCGTATCGGCATAGTAAGTTCAGGGTCTTTTTTACAAAGTCCGGTTCAAAACGATAACCTTTCTTTTCCAGCAGGGTCATAAAATCTTGAAAGGTTATATGCCCCTTAACGCCAAGAAACGCCTCCATAATGGACATTCGAGGTTCAACCTTGTCTATTCCCTCTTTTTCAAAAAGGCGAAGGAATTGTTTTTTCTCTTGTTGGTGGATATGGTCCATAAAATGGGTCCCTTATTGTATTAGATTCTCAAGAACATAATACGCCACGGCGGGCTTGTCAAATAGGCTTACTGTTTTTCCGGCCATGAAATCGCTTCGCGATTTCATAAGGTTCCGCAAATGGACAACAAAGCAAAAAGCTCATATGCAAGTCCCCCCTGAGGCGGGATTTGAGGAATCAGGTCCGCCTGAGGCGAATCGCGGTAATTCACCCTGTCAAACCTGCTTCGCCTTCTCGCGTAGCAAGAATCTAACAGGGCGGGGATGAATCCCGCAGCAGGACGCAGATGGACTTTTTGCGAAGTCGTCAATTTTTGGTGTGACCGGGCAAGGTAAAGGTGGAACAGGTGCCCGAAGAGCACTGCCTGGATTCAACTGTGGGCCCCGTTGATTCGCCTTTCGCAAAGCCCATCGCATATGTGGTGCTGCTCAATACGCGTTCAAAATCGTCGGATCCGCAGTGGGGGCATCTCATTTCAACCTCGTCTTCGTCTCTGATAATGAGGATCTCAAAGACGTCGTTGCACTTAAGACAACGAAATTCATATAGGGGCATGATTGTTCTCCTTTCTGTTTGCCAAAATTATTATATTTAGCAACATTTCATGTTTTTCGCAATATTTTTTGTGTCAAGCAGCAGGCTTCCGTCGTCTAAGGACGTAACCTCCTGAAGTTCTAACTTTCTTCACTAAATGAATATTGAGCTTTGTCTCGAATTTCGATATAGAGAACAAGCGGTTTGAGCATGTTTGAAGCTTTTGAACATTAGGGTCTTGAAAAGGAGGCACTCTCATGGAAAAAAACATCGGCCAAGCTGTTGTCGAGGTGCGTCAATGCGACATTACTGAAATGGACACTGATGCCATCGTCAATGCGGCTAACGCACAACTCGTTCTGGGAGCCGGGGTGGCCGGAGCCATCAGGACTAAGGGCGGTCCCAAAATCCAGGAGGAATGCGATGCCATCGGTGGGACTTTTGTGGGTGGCGCCGTGATTACTACAGCCGGGAATCTGAAAGCCCGTCACGTGATCCACGCCGTAGGCCCGAGGATGGGTGAGGGCAATGAAGAGGAGAAGTTGAAAAATGCCACGCTAAACAGCCTCAAGGTAGCTGATGAGAACAAGCTCACCAGCATCACCTTCCCGGCCATCAGCACAGGCATCTTCGGATTCCCCAAGGAACGCTGTGCTGAGATCATGCTTCGGTCTGTGATCGATTATCTGACCAACAAAAAAACAGGCCTAAAACGAGTAGTCTTTTGTCTTCATGGGGCATCAAGTCATAGGATTTTCTCAGATGCCTTGAAGCGGTGTTGAGCATTGAGTTCCAATTGAGGTCTTACGGCCAAAATTTCCTATGGTATCAAGTTTTTGAGCAATATGCCGATACAGATAATGAAAGGCGAAACCCCGAGAGACAAAATGCCACATCCTTTGAGATTCAAAACATTGGAACAGTTACCATGCTCTGCTTGTTAATCATTGGGTTACTAGTCGCTTCGATCCCAATATACAGATCCCAGCTTAAAGTCGCCGCCATCCTTGACCTGGCCGTGGTTCTAGTGCTTCTGGCATTCAGGGTCTTTCCCGGCACGGCACATCTTGTTGACTGGATATTGATCATCTCTTTCTTCCTTGATGGCAGCATCGTCTTCCTCAGCAAAGAAGGGGTACTTATTTAGGTGAGCGTTCACAGGTTCAGAGTTCACCCGACTGCGGGCCATAGCCTACGGCGGAGAGCCCCGTTTCAGCCGTCGTAGCCTACGGCTACTTTCAGCCTTCGAAGCTTCGGCGAAGTAGGCATGGCGAAGTCGGCTCATGTTTCCCTTTCTTTCGTTAACGTTGCTCGTAGGACGGTTTCAGCCGTCGCAGCCAGTGCTTTGGCGAAGTCGGCTCAGATTTTCGTTGAACCCTGAACCTCTGAACGGGTGAACGGTTACCCTGCCTTTTGGATCCTTCCCCTTTGGCATTGCCAGTGTTACGTTCGGGAACAATCCTCTTGACTTATTACGAAATTTACGAAAGCATTTGCAAGAAAAAGCGCCGGCTGTACCGGTGCGACAGGAAGGGGAATATAATGTCATGAAGGCCTTGGTGCTCTCCGGAGGCAAGGGAACCAGACTCAGACCGCTCACGTACACCATGCCTAAACAGCTCGTCCCCGTGGCAAACGAACCGATCCTCGGATATGTCTTTCGCCACATTCAAGAGGCCGGAATCAAGGATGTGGGTGTCGTGGTCTCTCCGGAGACGCAACATGACGTGCGGGCATTTCTCGGCAAGGGGACTCGCTGGCATGTTCGGGTTCACTACATTTTGCAGCCCCAACCTTTGGGCCTGGCCCATGCGGTCAAGGTAGCTCGTCCTTTCTTGGGTGATGCGTCTTTTGTCATGTACCTGGGAGACAACCTCCTTGCCCAGGGAATTAGGGAATTCATGGGAGAGTTTCAATCGGTAAAGCCGGATGCCCTGATATTTCTGAAACAAGTCCGGAACCCGCAGGCCTTTGGAGTGGCAGTTCTTGACCAAAGGGGACATATTGTCAAGCTTGTTGAAAAGCCCAAAAAGCCGCCCTCTGACCTCGCCCTCGTGGGAGTCTATTTTTTTTCCCCCAGCATTCACGATGCTATTGACCGGATCAAGCCTTCTGCCAGAGGAGAACTCGAAATCACCGATGCGATCCAAGAATTGATGCGGTTGGGGCGGTCCGTTAAAGGACAAATCCTAGAAGACTGGTGGCTCGACACTGGGAAAAAAGATGACTTTCTGGCTGCCAATACGGTGGTGCTGGATAGTTATGTCAGGCAGAGCGTGGCGGGCAAACTAGACGCCACGAGTAGAGTGGACGGGCGGGTGCAAATAGAAAAGACTGCCAAGATCACCAATAGCAGTCTCCGCGGCCCAGTAGTCATTGGAAAACGGTGTAAGATCACAAACTCTTTCATCGGACCTTACACTACCATTGGCCATGGAACACAGATCATCAATTCAGCCATCGAACACTCGGTGATCCTGGAAAAGTGCATTATTGAGAATATTTTGAGACTTGAAGACAGTCTCATAGGACGAGAGGCCAAAGTCATCCGCCATGACAAAAGCCACAGCCGCGCCCTGCGACTACTCATCGGCGACAACAACGTGGTTGAGGTTTAGCATGACTCTCTTTGAGGGGGTAGATTAGGTTTGAAAAAAGCGGTGTTGATTACAGGGGGCTGCGGCTTTATCGGCTCAAACTTCATCCATTACATGACCGCGGCCCGGCCCGAATATGAATTTATCAACCTGGATAAGCTCACGTATTCGGGCAACCCTGATAATCTAAAGACAATGGGTGACAATCCCCGCTATCGTTTTGTTCGCGGAGATATAAGGGATGAGGACCTTGTCAGTTCAGTGATCCGAGAAAATCGTATTCAGGCCGTTATTCATTTCGCTGCGGAATCCCATGTGGACAGATCCATCACAAGAGCAAAGGATTTTGTTCAAACCAACGTTGAGGGGACCCACGTCTTGCTTGAAGCGGCTACTCAATACTGGACAGAAACCCTTTCACGAGATCAGGCATTCCGGTTTGTACACATTTCAACAGACGAAGTCTACGGCACCCTGGGCCAGAAAGGGACTTTTTCCGAAGAAAGCCCTTTGCGGCCCAACTCCCCATATTCGGCCACAAAGGCGGGCGCTGATCTTCTTGCACGGGCCTATTTTGAAACATACGGCCTGCCGGTCTTGATCGTGCGACCATCCAACAATTATGGGCCTTGCCAATATCCGGAAAAATTCATTCCCCTCATGGTCACTAACCTGATTGAAGACAAGCCTCTGCCGATTTACGGGAAGGGCTTGAACGTCCGGGACTGGATTTTTGTCACAGACACTTGTCGGGCAGTGGATTCTATCCTCCAAAAGGGAAGCCCCGGAGAGGCCTATAATGTGGGAGGAGAAACCGAAAAGCGCAACATCGATGTGGCACGACATCTCTTGTCCTTATCTAACAGGGGAAAATCGTCTCTGAAGTTCGTTGAGGATCGACCGGGACATGACTTGCGGTACGCATTAAACAACGCAAAAATTAAGAAAGAACTGGGATGGGAACCGGAGATGCGTTTCGAAAAGGGTATCGAGGAAACTGTAGCCTGGTACCATGCCAATGAATGGTGGTGGAGACCTCTGAAGGAAAGGCTCTCCAAGGAAAGCAAGGGGTTCTGGAGCAAATCATGAAGGTCCTGGTTACTGGTTCCAAGGGGATGTTGGCCCATGATCTGATTCCGATCATTTCAAAGGGACATGAAACAACTTCCCTGGGCGTGGATGGACTGGACATCACTGACAAAAAAAATGTCTTTGACGTTGTGGGAGAGATTAGGCCGGACCTTATAGTAAACTGTGCTGCATACAGCCAGGTCGACGAGGCAGAAAAGGACAAGGAGCAGGCGTTTCTTGTCAATGCATACGGGGTCCAACAATTGGCTCTGGCCTGTCAGGAATATGGATGTGCGCTTTGTCACATCAGCACTGATTACGTATTTGACGGGAAATCAACTGAGCCTTACCAACCCTTTGATCTGCCTTGTCCAGTTAGTGCGTATGGGACATCGAAACTGGCTGGTGAGACATTCATGCGCTCCATTCTCAACCGATACTACCTCATCCGGACGAGCTCACTCTACGGCAAGAATGGCACTAACTTCGTCTACGCTATTCTCCGGCTGGCAGAAAAGGAGCAAGCCCTGAGGGTCGTTCAAGATCAGCAGATGTCCCCGACATGGACCGTCAACTTGGCCCAAGGAATCTTGAGACTGATCTGTACAGGCAATTTTGGTGTGTACCATCTCACAGACCAAACCGACGGCGGCATCAACTGGTACGAATTTGCCAGTCAGATCCTGAAGACAAAGGGAATCCACAAAGAAATCGAACCAACTACCAGCCGGGAATTTGCCCGCCCTGCCAAGAGACCTCAATACTCTGTGCTTGACACCAGCCTCTTCACTCTATGCTCCGGCTATGAGCCCATGCCGTGGCAGGAGTCTTTGCAGCATTTCATTGATATGATTTGATTAGCAGAATAGGAAAATCGGATACAGTAACCACGAAAACTGCGACGGCATCCGAATAGTCAGGATCGCCCATGATGTCTTCAAGCAACGAAGGTCGCCGGAACCCACGTGATAGCCGTCAGGGTTGGGAACAGACGCTTCTGGAATTAGAATCAGGCTTTTTGTCGGTTCGTCAACTGTCAATGATTTCGGCCTTTATGAGAAATGACTCGATGTCTCTCCAGAATGTGTCCCAACTTGGCGGGCAGTCGTTGTGACTGCACTCATAGGTGAGCATTTCGCCGTCTTGCGCCGCCCGGCAAAGGGCAACTCCATGCTTGTATGCAATAAGATTGTCATTTCTCCCGTGGATTACGAGGACCGGACCGGAGTAAGACTTGACAACTCGAAGATTGTCAAACGGGTCCAGCACAAGAAAGCCGGGCGCCAGAAAACTCGACGCACATGCCCTGACACTGATAAAACTGGACAGAAGAATAAGGGCCGCAGAAGGTCGCTCTGCAGCAAGCGCGCAGACCACGCCGCCGCCAAGGGAACGTCCGAACAAAACGATCCTGGCGGAGTCGACATCCTTTCGTTTAACGAGAGCATCATAAGCTGCCACGAATGTTTCAGTAATATTGCTTTGGGACGGACTTCCTTTGGAGCGACCATAACCGGGATACTCGACAAGCAGTACGCCAATCCCAAAAGACGTAAACCTCTTGAGTTCTTGGGGCCAGAAGTCAATTAACTCTGCATTGCCATGAGCAAAAATCACTACCGGCACAGGCTCAGCGCCGTGATCCCGGGCCGGAGAGAGAAACCATGCCTCAACCTTTCCGCTACTCGTATCTAACCAAATCTTCTCCAAGCCTACAATCTTCTGCGCCGTTGCCGAAGGTGCCGCAATCTGATAGCGAGGAAACAAAATCTGTCGTTGAAAAAGAAAAAGGAGGCAGCAATATGCGAGGTATAAGAAAAGACTCCCTAAAGCAATTTTAACCAGGACATGCACATTCCTATCCCGCTCGTTTCCATCCATGCATGACTCTTTTGCCGATTAGGCATATGCGCTTGTCTTGCCGGCTATTTGTGCCACAATGGATCGTTGCCAAAACGCTCAAGCCACCATTCCTCTTCTGAGAGATGATTCCTGACTTCTTTTTCGGAAAAGGAGAATTTATAATGATTACAATAGTCAATTATGATCCCATATGCAGCAACAATCCTGGCCGTCCTTTCTGTGCATTTCTCCTTGGCTTCCTTACATCTGTCCGGATGCCATGCCCTGACCAAGTTTCTGTAATTGGCCTTAATCTCTTCAATGGTTGCCCGTTCAGGCAATTCAAGCAGCTTTCTTGCCTCAGTAATTTTCTCGTACTTGTTCATTTCTCGGCCAATACCTTAGGCAAGGTAAAACAGAAAGTTGCCCCCTCCCCTTTTTCAGACTCCACCCAGACCTTTCCACCGCAGCTATTCACAATCCTTTCAACAATCGGCAGGCCTAAACCTGTCCCTTCTTCATCTTCGATTTCTCTTAGCCGCAAGAACTTCTCAAATATCTTCCGATGGTTTTTTCGATCAATCCCAATGCCATTATCCCTTAAATAAAAATGATGAAGATCTCCCCCGTCACCGTAGCCGATCTCGATCTTCGGGGCCTCAGTATCCCCAATAAACTTAATAGCATTTACAAGCAAATTCTCAAAAACCTGATGGACCCTTTCTCCGTCGCAGTAGATAGTAGGAAGGTTCTCCGCTACAACGAGCTCTATGCCCTTGTCTCTCAAACTGGCTTGGAGACTTGACGATACGTTCCTTACTATCTCACCGGAGGAGATGTACCCGGAGCTAGGGACTACCCGGCCGACTGTGGACAACGTCAGAAGGTCTGAAACCAGGAGCTCCATGCGGCGGGCATTAGCCACAATATGTTCAAGGTAGCTCAGGCCCTTCTCCCCCAATTTATCTCGATAGTGCTTGACCAAACGAGAAGAAAAACCCAACACGGAAATAATGGGATTTTTCAGGTCATGGGAGACAACGCGAGCAAAGTCCTTCACCTCCTCGTTGATGCTTTGAAGTTCTTTCTCTGCCTCTTTTCGCTCTTCTATTTCCCGTCTCAGTCGCTCGTTGGCCTTTGCCAGTTCGGCAGTTCGCTCTTCAACCCGTCTTTCAAGCTCCTCGTGTGCTTTTCGCAGCTCCTCCTCAGCCCGCTTGCGATCCATCTCCAGTCTCTTCTGATTAAGGGCATTGTTCACTGTCTTCAACAGTTCCTCATGCTCAAACGGCTTTCTGAGGTAATCAAAGGCCCCTCTCCTCAAAGATTCTACAGTCGTGTCCACAGAAGCATGGCCGGTAATAACAACAACAAAGGTGCCAGGACATTGGCTCCTCATATGATCCATGAGTTGAAGCCCGTTCATATCAGGCATCTGAATGTCCAGCAGCACAACGTCAAAAACCTCTTTCGCAAAGGATTCCATAGCCTCCCTGCCACTATGGCTAATTTGGGTCTCAAGCCCGTCCTTGCTTAACAAAAACTGCAAGCTACTGCACATAAGAGGCTCATCATCAACTATGAGAATCTTGGGCTCATACGTCATCACTACCTCCAAAAGCAATCCGGATAAGCCGGAATCTGAGCGAAGCAATATTGGACGCCAACTTGTCAATGAGGCCATCAAGCAAACTCTCTGCACTCCTTAACTCATTTTCCGAATCAAAGTGCGACCCCAATCCTCGCAAGATGGCGTCATATCTCGATGTGGACTCCCCGATTGCCTCGTAATCTACAGTGGGGAGAGGATAGAGTTCATCCGTAAAGAAATAGTTACACAAGCCCTTGACGGAGTTGATCCGGAAAGGCCAATAGAGCTTAAGCTCCAGGAATTCTCGAACAGCCTCCAGGCATTTTCCACGTCCGAGTATGTCTTCTTTTGTTATTGGCCGATTGATTCGCCTTTCGACGTCTTGAAAAAATGCCCTTAACATCTCTGTTTCCGTAATGACAAGTCCATAAAGGTACCAATCTCTTGCCGCTTCGCAGACGATCTCTTTGAAAACAGCCGGTAGTCTGTAGTGGGACGGACAGAAATAGACGCTGCACGCCATCCCCCCATAAAAGCTAAGTCCTCTGAAATCTATCCCTTTGTTTCCATGAGCCAGCGGATGTAACAGGCAGCCCACTCTGGAACGTTTTCTGCCAACTAAGCCTATGTACGGACAGTGATGAAACTTCGAGAAAGGTCTTTTCTGTTGTTCCCTTGCCTCAAGATCTTCTTTGAAGGCGAGGATGGAATCAATATCTCTCGGAAGGCGCGCAAAAGCCTCTGTGCGCCAGGTCAGCATCTCCATAAGGGCAGCAAAGGATGGGGTAGTCACATTGTACAAACCACAGCATGCCCCACACGAAACCCGTCCGTTGACCTGGCATAGGTAGACCCCGCCAGGCACATCGTTGTCAGTGTTATCGGAAACAGACATTGGAAAAGGTTTTATGTAAGGATTGCTTAATGTACATCCTCATTGCCTCGCCACAGGAAACTCCGGGAAGAGATCGTTCCGCAATAAGAAAGGCGCGGGGAAATGCGGATGTGGAATCAACAAAGCACATTCTGTGTGAGGATTCGTTGGCCAGACGACATTCCATGAAACAGGCACGACCGGAGAAGTCAGTCGGAATTCGTGGATTCCTTAAGCAGCATCTTTGCCACTTCGATGTCATAGGCTTGGTTCGGGTCGAACTTATTACCCTTGGACATAGCGGCGGCTTGTTTGATGGCGCCGTAGGGGACCCAATCGTGTTCCTCCCAAAGCTCAGGATCATCCGCATTCCAGAGCCTGAAACTTATAGCGCCCTCGGCTTCACGCACATACATACGAACCCGCTTGTTTTGAGGAAAAGGAAAATAATACAACCCCTTTTTGTCTTTCATCACAATTCCTTAATAAGCAGGGGGACGGCGGCTTGACCCCAATCCCCTCTGGCCCGTATAGGTCCTTCAACTGGGACACTGTGCCGGAAGAAACCCTTTACTGTGCCCTCAAGGCGGCAAAGGTTCTGTCCACAACCGCCCTCGTTCCGACCAGCAGTTCACGTTGAAAGTCGCTTGAGGCGTATGTGCCTGCCCTGTCAAGATAGGCCCTTGCAGCCTCGAGGTCAGGCAGCGTTCCCCTGCCAAAAGCGATATCCGCTTTATGAAAAAGCACAATAAAGTCCATGCTTTTCAAACGAAGTCGGACTTTTTCGCGCAACTCCTTTGTCGGTGCATAGGATGCCGCCTGATACAAATGCGCCTTGATCTTGCCGAAATCCGGCCCCCTTGGCTCATCCAAAACCGCATCGGCCTCGTCCTGAAAGTAAGAAAAAACTATGGGATAAATCTCTTCTCTTGTATAAACATCCTTGCGCGGGTCTTGAGTCTTGATTCCATCGAGACTAAAAAGCAGTTCCTCCCCAGCAGGCGCGAATTTCCCCCTCCATACCTGAACCACGCCATCAACATCCTTAAGATAAAACTTGGCCCTGTTTGAAAAGCTTGTTCCAATAATTATGGCCATCAAAACCGCCAGCGCCCACAAACCGACCTTTATCCCTTTTGCCATTGGTTCTGGGCCCCCAGACGAAACAAAAGCGGCAGGCTGGTATCCAGGCACGCGTCCCTCAACCGGAGGCGGTGTTGTAACGGCTTCATCCTCCGACGGCGTCTCCTTGATCGCCTCGACCGTGGCTTTACCTTCTAGATCGAACTTCTTAAAAAGCATTGCCCGGATTCGCTTGGTCTCCTCTTCATTATATCCTGTAA